>JAPPMM010000036.1 GCA_028819075.1 Gammaproteobacteria bacterium | reverse complement strand
CTCAAGTAACACAGGAAGATGCGAATCTGTATGAGTTTGTGGGGTATGCTGGCTTACGGACCTTAAGGCCGTCAGCCAGCCCCGCGGGACACCCGCGAAAGACGTCCCACCAAGCATCGCCCGGAACAAGCTCGACCGACCCGTCGCGGGCAAGGTCCTCGGCCTCCTCGTCGCCGGCCTCAAGGACGGGGAGGGCGACCGGCCCGGCTACTGACTCCTCGGGACTGCGCCACGCTCTGCCGAGCGCCCGGTTTTCGGCCTACCGTACCCCTCGGAGACCCGAGATCGTGCGTTAGAGGCCATCCTGTGGCCCGTATATCACCCGAAAAGCCCTTGGATCGGCCGGAAACGGCTTCCGAGCGCCGGTTGCGGGGTCAGGCCCCGTTTCTCGCTTTCCCCGCGAGATACTCGGCCCAATCTTCCATGAGCCGACGCCTCCGCTCGAACAGATCGGTCCGCATGTACGCCGCCTCGACCTTGTTCTGAACGACATGGGCCAGCGCCGCCTCGACGACCTCCCTTGGGTGATCGGTCTTCTCGGCGGCCCAGTCACGGAAGCTGGACCGGAACCCATGAGGCACCGCCGAGATCCCGCAGCTCAGGAGCAACCGCCCCGGCCGCTTGCGGGTCAGCGGCTTGCCGCGCTCGTTGACGAACACGATCGGACTCGCCCCATCGCCGAGCTGCCGCGCCCCGTCAAGCACCTCCAGCGCCCGCCCGGACAGCGGCACCCGGTGCTCCTTCGCCGTCTTCGTCCGGCTTGCCGGAATCGTCCACACGCCCGCACCTTGGTCGATCTCGCTCCACACCGCCCCGCGGACCTCGCCGCCCCGTGCCGCCGTCAGGACCAGGAACTCGAACGCCAGCGTGTCCACTTTCCCCGGCTTCGCCGCCCGCACTTTCGCGATAGCCGCCGATACCTCGCCGTGAGGCAGGGCCTTCCGGTGGGTGACGACATCGTGCTGGGGGCCAAGCACCGGCAGGAGCCGGTCGCAGGGGTTGTCCGTGCGCCAGTCCATGGCGACGGCCCACTCCAGCACGGTCCGGATGCGCAGGCGGACGGAGCGGGCGACCTTCGGCCTCGCGTGCCAGATCGGGGAGAGCGTTTCCAGCACGTCGGCGCTGGTGATCTCGGAGACCGGCAGCTTCCCAAGTCGTCCGAAGGCATACATCTCCAGCGAGCGGGTCCACAACCTCGGGGTCTTCGCGCTGCGCCACCCGCCGCGCTTCTGCTCGATGACGCGCACGGCGGCCTCGGCGAAGGTGGGGACGCCGATGGACCGGCGCTTCTCGGCCAGGGGATCGCCGCCCGCGCGGGCCAGCTTCCGGTTCGCCAGCGCCTGCTCGCGGGCCTCGGCCAGCGAGACGAGGACGACGCTGCCGAGACCGATCTCGCGCTTGCGGCCCCGGACCACGAGCCTTTGGATCCAACTCCGGGTCCCGGCCTTCTTGACGTACAGGTAGAGCCCGTTTCCGTCGCAGTGGCGACCGGGCGGAGCGGAGCGCACGAAGGCGGCGGACAGCCGGTTGTGGGGATGGCGGCCCCTGGGCTTGCCTCGGCGGCGCTGGGGGCGGGTGCTGGTAACATTATTCATTCCCTAATCGTAGCCGGGATGGCAGTGGATCGCAAGGGAAGTAACCGGCGGACGAGAGTGGGCGGCACTCTATCTAACGTGTTGAAATACAGATTGTTACGGAACTCTAAGGACGCCTATGGATGATACTGGACTTTCGGTGTCCGCTCCCATGGCTCGATGGGACTGCCCGGGACGCGGAGGGAAGCGCCTATTCCCCGTAGGGTATCCAGATGTTCTTGACCTGCGTCGCCCGGCGCAGGAATTCGTCGCCTTCCCCCTGCTCGCGCGCCCGCCATCGCCGCTGGAGGCCGGTCTCCGTCCAGGTCTGCTTCATGTTTCCCGTGGAGAGGCGCTCGACCTCCTCCACCCCGGTATCCGCGCCGAAGTACCAGATGGCGTCCACGTCGTCGTGCGCGGCCAGCACTGGCGCCAGTTCGACATGCTCGCCCGTGACGACGTTGACCACCCCGCCGGGCAGGTCGGAGGTGTCCAGCACCTGGCAGAGGTCGGTGGCAGAGAGCGGCCAGCGCTCGGAGGGAACGGCGACCACGGTGTTGCCGGTTGCGATGGCGGGCGTGATCAGCGAGACGAAACCCAGCAGCGGGTTTCGCTGCGGGCACACGATGGCGACCACCCCCAGGCTCTCCGGCATGGCGAGGGTGACGTTCCGGTAGGGCGTGCGGTGGACGTGCCCGTCCCACTTGTCCGCGTGCGCCGCATAGCTGAAGAGCCGCCGGATCGAGAGATCGACCTCCGCGGACGCGCGGTCGGCGCTCTGCCCGGTGAGTGACCGGATGCGGGCGGCGAACTCCGATGCGCGCACGGCGAGGTTCTCCGCGATGAAGTAGAGGATCTGCGCGCGGTTGTGGGCGGTGCGGTCGGCCCATCCGCCGGCGAGCCTCGCCGCCTCGACCGCGTTGCGGATGTCCTTGCGGTTGCCGCGGCCCACTTCCCCCACCACCTCGCCCGAGGCCCCGGGGACAAGCATCGTGTAGCCGCCGTCGGGACGAGTCTGGCGTCCCCCGATGTACATTCTGATGGTTCGGTCCACCCGCGGCATCGCGTCGCCCGCAAGGGGTGACTCGTCGTCTTCCGGCGGTACGCCCGGCCGCCCATCATCCGATGAAACGGACTCACCCGCGACCTTTTGCACGACCTTACGGACGTTCTCCCTTGTCGATGCCCCGTCGCGCGCCTGCCACGCGGGCCGCAGGTACTCGTGGAGCCCCTCGCGTCCACCCTCGCGCCCGAAGCCGCTCTCGCGGTAGCCACCGAACCCGGAGGCCGCGTCGAAGACGTTGGTGCAGTTGATCCACACCGTGCCCGCCTTCACCTTCGGCGCGATATCCAGCGCCAGGTTGATGTTCTCGCTCCAGATGCTGGCGGCGAGCCCGTAGCGGGTGTCGTTGGCGAGCCGAACCGACTCCTCCGGCGTGCGGAAGGTCATCATCACCACCACCGGCCCGAAGATCTCGATCTGCGCGATGGCGGACGCGGGCGCGACCCGGGTGCACAGCGTCGGCGGATAGAAGTACCCCTCCGCGGGCGTGCTCCAAGACGGCTGCCAGATGTCGGCGCCATCCCGCCGGCCCCGGTCCACCAGCCGACGGATCTTCTCGAGCTGTACGGGCGCGATGATGGCGCCCATGTCCACCGCCTTGTCCAGCGGATCGCCCATGCGCAGCATCTCCATGCGCGCCTTGAGCTTGCGCTCCAGCGCCTCCGCGACGCCCTCCTGAACCAGAATGCGCGAACCCGCGCAGCACACCTGTCCCTGGTTGAACCAGATGGCGTCGACGACTCCCTCGACCACGCCGTCCAGGTCGGCGTCCTCGTATACGACGAAGGGCGATTTGCCCCCCAGCTCGAGCGAAAGACGCTTGCCGCTGCCCGCCGTCCGGCTGCGGATGAGGCGCCCCACCTCCGTGGATCCGGTGAAGGCGATCTTGTCGACGTCGGGATGCGCCACCAGGGCGGCACCGGTGCGGCCGTCGCCCGTCACCACGTTCACGACTCCGGGGGGCAGCTCTGTCTCCCGGCAGATCTCGGCGAAGAGCAGGGCGGTGAGGGGCGTGAACTCGGCGGGCTTGAGCACCACCGTGTTCCCGGTGGCCAGCGCGGGCGCGATCTTCCACGCCAGCATCAGCAGCGGGAAGTTCCAGGGGATGATCTGGCCGCCGACGCCCACGGGCACCTGGTCCGGGAATTCGGAATCCATCAACTGCGCCCATCCCGCGTGGTGATAGAAGTGGCGCACCACGAGGGGGATGTCGATGTCGCGCGATTCGCGTACGGGTTTGCCGTTGTCCAGCGTCTCCAGGACCGAGAGGAGGCGCGCGTGCCGGTGGATGCGGCGGGCCAGTGCGTAGAGGAAGCGGGCGCGGGCGTGACCGCCGAGCCGCGCCCATGGCTCCTGCGCGGCGCGGGCGGCGCGCACGGCTCGGTCGACATCCTCGGAGGCTCCTTGTGCAATGCGCGCGAGCGCCGTCCCGTTCGCCGGGTTGACGGTGTCGAACGCTTCCGCACCCGCGCCTTCGACCCAGTCGCCGCCGATGAACAGGCCGAACGAGCGGCCGCGCTCGTCGAGCCACGCTTGCGCCCGCCCCGCGCTCTCGGGCGCGGGCCCGTATTCGAGGGTTTCGAAGATCTCGGAGATTCGCGGCATCTGGCGGGACTCGCTCAGGCCATGGGATGTCGATGGGTGGCTGAATAGCGGCCCGTGACGTGATGCTCGATCTGGCGTTCGATGTCGCCCAGGAGGGAACTGGCGCCGAAGCGGAAGAGCCCGGCCTGCATCCAGCGGGGGCCCAGCTCCTCGCGCATGAGCACCAGCCAGACCAGCGCCTGCTTCGCGGTGCCGATGCCCCCCGCGGGCTTGAAGCCCACGCGGTAGCCGGTGCGCTCGCGCCAGGCGCGGATCTGGCGCACCATGGTGAGGCCGACGGGCAGGGTGGCGTTGACCTTCTCCTTCCCCGTGGAAGTCTTGATGAAGTCGGCTCCCGCCATCATGCACACCAGGCTCGCGCGCGCGACGTTGCTGAGGGTCGCGAGTTCGCCGGTGGCGATGATGGTCTTCAGGTGCGCGCCCCGGGCCGCCTCGCGGAAGGCGCCGACCTCGTCGTAGAGGTCGCCCCAGCGCCCGCGGAGGACGTGCTCGCGGCTGATGACGATGTCGATCTCGGAGGCGCCCGCCGCCACGGCCGTCCGGATCTCGTCGAGCCGCTCGGGGAAGGGCGTCTGGCCGGCGGGGAAGCCCGCCGCCACGGCCGCCACAGGGATGCCGGACCCGGCAAGCGCTTCCACCGCGGTGGCCACCATGCTCGGGTAGACGCACACCGACGCGACCTGGATGGGCAGCCCGGCCGCACCCGCCGCTTCGAGCAGGTCGGCCCGCACGGGATTGCGGGCCTTGCCGCACAGCCTGCGCACACGGCCGGGGGTGTCGTCGCCCGCGAGGGTGGTGAGGTCGATGCAGGTCGCCGCGCGCAGGAGCCAGGCCGCCTGCCACGCGCGCTTCACGCTCCTGCGGCCGGCCAGGGAAGCGGTGCGCCTCTCGGCAGCGCTCCGGTTCACGCGCTGGTGGCGCAGCCAGTCCAGCTCGAGCGGCGTTCCCGGGTTCCAGGGGGCGAGGTCGGAATGCACGGTCTGGTCCGAGGGCACCGGGACGTCGCGCGCGGACGGACGCCCATCGCGGGTTTCCGGGGTCGCGGGCGACCGGCGCCCTCTGCGGGCGAAGGCGGATGATCCGGTGGGGGTGATGTCGTCAGGCATTCACCAAGTTATTCCCGGAACGAGGTGATCTGCTACCCGGGCGGCGAAGGGGGCAGCTCGCGGGGCAACGGTGCGGACAGCACCCGTCTCCGTCAGCCTGTCAGCAAGGCGGTACCCGGATTGGCTTCCCGATGCCCGTGTGCACAATCCACTGGAGCGACTCGGGCGGTCAGCTACCTCTCCACTCCCCCGGGCCGCCCATCACTGCTCGTCAGCGGGCTCAGGTAGTCCCGATTGCCGAGCCCGAGCTTCCGCAGGGCGACGCCGGTGAGGCATTCGTCCACCACCTGCTTGGCGTTGAGGGCGGTGGTGTAGCCCGGATCGACCAGCGGGTTGAGTTCGACCAGGTCGAAGCCCACCAGGTTGTTCTCGGAGCAGAGGCCGCGGAGCATGGGGAAGATTTCGCGCGGGGTGAGGCCTCCGGGCACGGGTGTGCCGGTACCGGACGTATACGCCGGGTCCATCACATCGATATCGAAGGAGACGTGGAGGTACTCCGGCCCGTCGTTGGCCTCGTCGAGAACACGCTGCATGACCGTGCCCCATCCGTCGCGGTCGATCTCGGCCATGGTGTGGTACCGGAATTCGTTCTCGCGCATCCACTCGAAACCCTCCGGCCCGGGCCAGCTGCCGCGCAGCCCCACCTGGATGAAGTTCCTGCCGAGGATGTGGCCATCGTCGACCAGACGGCGCACGGGCTGTGCGTGCGAGATCAGGTGGCCCATCCGCGTCCCGCCGGCGTCGTAGTGGGCGTCGAAGTGGATGACGCCGACGTTCTCCTTGCCGTACACGTCCGCGAGCCCGGCTACGTTGGCAAACTCGATTGAGTGGTCGCCCCCGATGATCACCGGGATCGCGCCGGTCTCGGCGATCTCCCGCACCATCCGGCGGATCGGCTCCATGCTGCGCTCGACGCTGAACTGATCGATGGGGGCGTTCCCGTAGTCGACCGCCGTCAGCTCGCTGCGCCAGCTGATCATCGTCTCCATGCTGCCGGTGCTCCGCCGCATCGCGCGCAACGCGTTGGGACCCTCGCCGGCGCCTCGGAAACCGACTCCCATGTCCACAGGCGCGCCCATGAACGCCACCTCGACCTCGCCCGCGACGAGGTCCTCGATGGTGCGTGCGATGGGGAGCCCGAAGAAGCTCAGCACCGAGCCGACCTCGATCGGGCCCGGTTCGCGGGGCGGGTCACCCGAGATGTCGCGGTCGCGCCACACCTCGAGGTTTGGATCGTTCGGGTCGAGGCGGATGATGGCGGCTTCGGGGTCGGGGGCTTCCTGAGCGGCGCTGTCCGCCTGCTGCGCGGCGGAATCGGCGGCGTCGCCCGTGGCGGCTGCGACGTCCGCTTCCGCTCCGGGTGATGCTTCGTCCCCGGACTCCCCGGGCGACGCCTCGCAGGCAACAAGGACCAGCGCGCCGGCGAGCAGGAACAGGCTGGTAAGCGAAGCCGTCGGTCCCGCCGCACCAGAGCGGGAAAGAGGTGAACTGTCTCCCATTTTTGACGCTCCGTCGATTCGGCGCTCCCGGGCCCCGACGGCTCCTGCCTCCAGGACCCTGCGGTTCGGCCAGACTACGATGGTCGGAGTTCGCCCGCCAGTTCGCAGCTCGCACGCGTTGAACGTGATCCATCCTGACGTAGACAGAGGTCCTCGCCCTTCGGGAACCAGGATGCCCTTCGGGGAACCAAGATATGATAACGAGAATACGATATCATTAATGGACCTACGCCGTACGGACGCAACCCGCACCCGTTCTCTCACCATGACCTACCCCACACTCGATCGACCCCAGGTCCGCTCGCCTTATGTCGGGTGGACGATCCCGTGTCTTCTGCTGTGCGTCGCATGCGGCGATTCATCCTCGTCGCTTCCCGGTCCTCCGCTCGTCGAGGGCGAACGATTGGGGACGGTTGGGGCCCACGAACATGGCATCGCTCGACTGGGTCTGGCCGTGGACGGCACCCGCCTCACCGTCGACCTGCACCTCCCCGCAGAATCCGTGTTCGGCTTCGAGCGCGCCCCCCGCTCGGCGCAGGAGCGGGCCACCGCAGCGGAGGCCCTCGACAGACTCCGAACCGGTGGCGCTCGTCTCATCGCCTTTCCGGACGGGGCGATCTGTGCGCTGGATTCGGCGGAGGTGCAGGCGCCCGAAAGTGTAGAGGGTGACCATGCCGGCGAGGACCATGACCAGGCCGGCGAGGACCACGACGATGCCGGCGAGGACCACCAGCATGACGAGGAAGAGGGCCAGGAGCACGAAGAGGATGAGGCCCAGGAACACGAAGACGTGCACCTCCTTGCCTCCCTCACCTGTTCCCGTGAGCCCCTCGGACCGGCGAGCCTGCGGTTCGCGGACCTCCTGCCCGACGTGGTGCAGGTGGACCTGACGGTGTTCACTGCGGCGGGGGAGGCGGCCGGTCGCGTCGCACCCGATGCCTCGTTCCGGTTCTGAGCTGGCGAGACGACCCTAACGTTACGTCAGGGTTGGCGTCGATCCCGTGGCTGGGCACGCGTGAGTCAGGCGGGGGCGGGCGGCACCCGTCCCGCAGCCTGTCAGCAAGGCCGTACCCGGGTTAGCTTCCCGATGTCCGTCCGCCGGAGCAGCGAGGGGGCGGGTGGGGTCTGGTGACCCCAGCGGTCTTCAAAACCGTCTGGCCCGGCTTGAACCCGGGCTGGTGAGTTCGATTCTCACACGCTCCCGCCACTCCGGATCTTCGAGGTTGCCCGCCTTCGCCGAAGGCGATGAAACACACCGGCTATTGCGCGCAGATGCCGCAAGGCCGCGTGGCCTCGGCCGACGCCTTGCGGCTGTGGGACGCCGTCAGCGCTTCAATACCTTCCCTGTTGCGCCATCCAACCGCACCCCGCACCGTACCCATCATGAAATCCTTCTTCCCATTGCGGCGCGGAGAGGGTGCGACCCTCGTCTTCCTGATCGCCTTCTCCGCGTTTGCGTTCATCCCCCGGTGGCGCACCATCGAGGCGGGCGGCATGGCCGTCTTCGGCTGGCTCATCGCCGCGTTGATGCTGATTTCGCCGGCGCTGGCGCTCGTCACCATCCTGCGGCGTGACGGGAAGGGAGGCGCGGGGGCCGGAGCGGGCAGAGCGTCACCCGATGCGGTCGCGGAAGAGGACCGGGGAGACGCCTGATGCTCCTCGAACGCGTCCTGGTCGGGGTCTACCTCGCCGCGTGCATCGGCATCGGGATCGCGGTGTCGAAGAGGGTCCTGGGCTCGCGGGACGAGTACTGGGTCGCGGGACGGCGCATCGGCACGGTCGTGAACTCGATGGCGATCATGGCGGCGCTCGCAAGCGGCGGATCGATCATCGGCGTGATGGGCCTGGCCTACGCACAGGGCATTCCGGCGACGCTCGCGCTCTTCGGGGGCGCGGTCGTCGGATTTCCCCTGGCGTCCATTCTGGTTGCCAGGCCGCTCCGCAACTTCGGGAAGTTCACGATCACCGACTTCATGAGCTTCCGCTACCCGCATGCGCTGGTCCGGTACCTGGTCCCGGTCCTCATCGTCGCAGCCTTCACCATCTACATCGTGGCCCAGCTGAAGGCGGCCGGCATCACTGCCGAGGCGCTGCTGGGCATCCCCTACAACACGGCCCTGGCCCTGGCCACGCTGGTATTCATCATCTACGTCTCGTTCGGGGGCATGGTGGCGATCACCTGGACGGATGTGATCCAGGGATTCCTCATGCTCTTCGTCATCATGGGCACCGCGCTCGTGCTCGTGTGGCGCGTGGGGTCGCCCTTCGAAATCATGAGTCAGGCCACGGCCGTCGCCCCGGAACTCGGGCAGGTCGCAAACCGGCCCGTGTCGAGCTACCTGGGCTACTTCATAATCTGGGCCACGGCCATCCCGGTGATTCCCCACATCGTCATGAGGGTCTTCACCGCCCGGGACGCCGAGAGCGCGCGGCTGTCGCTGAACCTGTCGATGCTGGTGTACAGCGTGATGATCCTGGCGGCGGTGCTCGCCATCGTGCCGATCGGGCGGATCGACTTTCCGGGACTCCAGGACGCCGACCAGCTCTTCCTGCGCGTGATGGAGACGCAGTTCCCGCCCCTCATCCGCGGGATCGCGGTCGCGGCGGTGCTCGCCGCCGTCATGTCCACCACCGACGCGCTGCTGCTGGCGTGCAGTTCGGCCATCTCGCACGACCTCCTCGGAGGCCTGCTGAAGGGCCGGGCCAGCAACCGGACGATGACCCTGGTGCGCATCGGCTCGACCTGGGTGATCGGAATCGCGGCGCTCCTGTGGGCATTCTCGCCGCCGGAACTGATCACCGAGTTCTACACTGCGGGGGTCGGAATCCTGAGCGCGAGCCTGTTCGTACCCACCATCGCCGGGCTGTGGTGGAAGAAGGCCAACCTGGCGGGCGGCGTCGGGGCCGTGGTGTCGGGAGCGGGGGTCTACATCCTGGTGCAGTTCGGCGTCATCGACATCGGGCTCGCGCCGGTGGTGGTCGCCCTCTTTGCCAGCGCCGCGGCCATGATCCTGGGGGGATTATTCGGGCCGCGGGAATCCACGGAGATGGTCGAGCGCATTGAGGCTCTGCACGGGTGAATCGACGGTGCTGGTTGAGGTCTGGCAGACGCTCCGACGGAGGTTGCGGGATTGGCGGGGAGCCGCTGATCGCCGTGTGACGTCCGCGCGGCACGCGAGCCGCCGGAATCCCCGCGGACCGCGGCCGTCGAATGCCCTGCTCGTCGGCTGCTGCGTTGTTCTTGCGGCGGTCGCCGTCTTCGCGTCTCGCACCGAAACGGGATCGGCGCAAGAGTCCGTCGTCCTCATGCACGGGCTCGGCCGCACCCGGGCGTCCATGACACTGCTTGCCGAGCGGCTCGAGTGGGCCGGCTACGATGTCACCAACGTGGACTACGACTCGCGCGGCGGAACCCTCGCCGAACACGCCGAGACGCTCGCTGCCGAGGTGTCGGCCTGCTGTGCCGCGGCTGCGCGCGTTCACTTCGTGGGCCACTCGCTCGGCGGGCTCGTGATCCGCCGCTACCTGGCCGATACCCCGCCCGAGTCCCTGGGACGGGTGGTCCTGCTCGCGCCTCCCAACCAGGGGAGCGAGGTGGCGGACTGGTTCCGGGAGCAGGAACTCGGGCACCTCCTGGGACCGGCGGGGAGGGGCCTGGGCACCGGCGAAACCGGCATCCCGGCAAGCCTGCCTCCCCCGGAGTACGAGGTCGGAATCATCGCGGGCAACCGCAGCCTCAACCCCATCGGTTCAGCGCTCATCCCGGGCCCCGACGACGGCATGGTCGGCGTCGACAACACCAGAATCGAGGACGTGCCGCTGATCGTGGTTCCCCGGACCCACACCTTCCTGATGAATGATCGCTTCACTACCGAGGCGGTGATCGCGTTTCTCAGGACGGGAGCGTTTCCCCCAGTGCCGGCTCCAGAGTAGGGAGGTTCCGATGAAGCGAGCGCTGTTGGCATTCCTCGTTGCTCTCGCCGGCGCGGCCTGCGCCGAAACCAGCGGCACGCCAGCGTCCACCCGCACCTCCGGCGACTTCACTCTGGAGGAGTTCGTGTCCACGAGCTCCCTCGTGGACGGAGCCGTGCCCGATTGGTCCCCCGACGGTTCTGCGATCCTCTTCCTCGGGCGCGCCACGCTGTGGACCGTCGACGCCGACGGTGCCGATCCCGAGGCGATCCCGGTGGAGGGAGTCACCAGCCCGGCGTACTCCCCGGACGGCGCGTGGATCGGCTACGTGTCAAGCGCATCCGGCGACGGGCAGGAGCTCTGGCTCTGGTCCATCCCCAAGCAGCGCGCGCTCCAGCTGACCGACCTCGGTGCCCGCACGCTTTCCTGGAGCTGGTCCCCCGACGGAGGGCACATCGTCTTCTCCAACTCGCTGCGCGGCAACTACGACATCTACACGGTGTCGGTGCCGGAGGGACAGGTGAAGCGGCTCACCACCGACACCCGCTACGACGTGCAGCCCACCTGGACGCCGGACGGTTCCAGGATCGTGTTCGTGCGCATGGACCAGTGGTGGATCCACCACGACGTCATCTCCATAGACGCCGCCACCGGCGCCGGCGAGCGTCTAATCGTGAGCGACCGCGACTGGATGGACTATCGCACCGGCCAGGAGTTCGGGCCTGGCCAGGTCTCGCCGAGAGGCGACCTGGTGCTGTTCCGCTCCTACCGCAGCGGCTGGATCAACTGGTGGCTCGCGCCGATGGAGGGCGGAGAGCCCCGTCCGCTCGCGCCCGAAGCAGCCGATCAGAGCTCCCAGAAGCCCTTCCGGGGCTACGCCCGCTGGTCTCCCGACGGCACGAGGGTCGCGTACACGTCCAACCTGAGGGGCCGGCAGATTCTGCGGGTTGCCTCGGTGGACGACGGCACGGTCCAGACCCTCTTCGCTCCGGAGATAGGCCTCGTGGCGAACCCGGCGTGGTCCCCGGACGGCCGCCGCATCGCCTTCACCTTCGACACGCCGGCGCAGGTCCCGGATCTGTTCGTGATGGATGCGGCCGGAGGCGAGCCGGCGCGCCTGACGCACTCGTTGCCGGATCCGGCGCTTGCCAACGCCTTCTTCATGCCCGAACGGGTGAGCTACGAGAACGACGGGCTCACCATCCACTCCTACCTGTTCCGGCCTGCCGAGCCGCCGCCGCCCGGGGGGTATCCCGCCATCGTCTGGGTCCACGGGGGGCCCTCCTCGCAGTTCGAGGATGGCTGGAGGCGACACGCCGACGCCCACTACTTCATCAAGCACGGCTATGCGGTGCTGGCCCCCAACATCCGGGGGAGCTCGGGCTTCGGCTGGGAGCACGAGGAGGCGAACAACGGGTGCTGGGCGCGGTGTGATCTGGATGATGTCGTGGCCGGCGCGAGGTATCTCGGCACATTGTCCGACATCGACGGCGACCGCGTCGCGGTCACGGGCGTGAGCTACGGAGCCTATCTGAGCTTCGCCGCGAGCACCTTCGCCCCGGACGCCTTCCGGGCCGCCGTGCCCCTGCGGGAGGGATACGCCAACCGCATTCAACTGGTGGAGAGCGAGTCGGCGCTGGCCAACATCAACATGTATCAGTACGAGCTTGGCCTGCTGGCGGAGAACCGCGAGACCTTTCGGCGGGCGTCCCCCACGCTGTTTGCTCAGGATGTGGGGATGCCAATGCTGATCATCGCCGGCGAGGGCGACGTGCAGATGCGCGCGTTCGCCACGGAGGCCGCGCGCTACTACAAGCCGGTCACCTACGAGCGGTACGATGACGTTGCGGGCCGGGCCGCGCGCCTGGAGTGGATGCCGAGGATGCTGGCCTTTTTAAATCGCCACGTGAAGGGAGACGTGGATCTCTGGCCGTAAGTGCAGTAGTGAGGCCGGCCGTCTAACCCGACGCGCGCGCCTGCCACTCGTCGCGCAAGACGGAGTAGATCACCATGTCCTGCCGAGTGCCCGGGTCGGCGTCGCTTGGCCGTTCGCTTCTCAACAGGCCGTCCCGCCTCATCCCCAGCTTTTCCATCACTCGTGAGGATCGGGTATTCGCGAGGTCCGCCATCGCGGTGATCTTGGCGAGCCCGAACTCGTTGAACGCCCAGTCCATGACCGCTGTCGCGGCCTCGGCTGTGAGGCCCTTGCCCCAATGCGCGCGGGCGATGCTGTATCCGATTTCGCCAGTCCCCGCGGACGTGTCGACCCTGATGTTGATACCGCCGACGCACCTGCCGCTCAGGCAGATCGCGAAGACGGGACTGGTATCCCACGGAGCAAGCACGGAGCGCGCCACGAACTCGACGGCGTGCCTGTACTCGTAGGGGCTGGGAACAGGCAAATACCGGCCCCACTCGGAGTCGCGCGCGTAGGCGTAGACGTCGTCGACGTCCGTGAGTTCGAACGGGCGCAAGAGCAGCCGATCGGTTCTGAGCGTAGTCATGACTCGTCCGCGCCGGGGGCGTTTCCTTTCCTCAAAAAGCAGATCAGGGGCGGCCGAGTTCCGCCTCCATCTCGTCCAGGCCCACGGGCCAGCGCGGGTGGCGCGCGGCTCGGATGCGCTCCAGCGGCCCCGCCACCACGGTCACGAAGGTCGCCGGGTCCAGGTACTCCCGCGCGATCGCCTTCACGTCGTCCGGCGTGACGGCTTGCACCATGGCGGGCCACCCCATGAGGTGGTCCGTACTGCCGCGGCGCACGCGCTCCAGGGCGAACGTCCCACTCGCGCTGGTCGCGAGTTCCAGCGACCGCCGCCAGACCGCGTTCACCAGCCAGCCCCGGGCTCGCGCGACCTCGGCTTCGGTCACCGGCGCGTCCGGATCGTGCATGCGCTCCACCTCGTCCAGGCTGTAGCGGACCAGAGGCGCCACAGCCTCCGGGCGTCCACCAGTGCGAACCAGCAGGAGGCCGGTACCGGATGCCGTCACGGGAACCTCGAAGTCGTCCCGGTTGGCGAGGCCGCGCATCTCGCGCGCGGCGATGTTGAGGCGCTCGGCGAGGATGAAACGGAGCACGGAGAGGGCGGCCCGGTCCGATTCGGGGACGGCGTCCACCGCGCGCCCGATGGCGATCCAGCCCTCGAGGCTCGGCACGTCCACGGCGTGAAAGCGGGTCGCGGAACCGCCTGTACCGGTCGAGGTCGCGGTCGGCTCGATCACCGAGGGGTCCGGTAACGGCTCGCCGCTCCTCGCCCAGCCCCGGGTCGCCGCCTCCAGCGCCTCTTCCACCTCGGCGCGGGAGACAGGTCCTCCGACCCCGAAGATCACCCGGTCGGCCGCCAGGCTTCGGGAGGCCAGCGCCCGGACCGCCTCCCGCGAGACCATCGTGCCCGGGTCGGGCGGCGCCAGCGGGTGACCGTGGATGCGGCGCTCCAGTTCGACCTTGGGACGAAAGCCGTTGCCGCCGATCCCGGCCATCGGCATGTCGTAGCCCGGGCCAGTCCTGTAGTCGCGAATCGTCGTAACGTCGAGATCGGGGTTCCGCACGAGCTCCACGAGCAACTCGAGCGCCTCCTGCCAATCCTCCGGAAGAACGCTCAGCGATAGATGGGCGGCGTCGAGGGCTTCGACGCGGCCGAGGGACGCCCCCAGCTCGGCCAGCCGGAGGGTGAGCGGGTCGCTCGCGCCCACGGGGCCTCGCGTCGTGAGGAGCTGGATCAGGAGGGCCGACGCGCCGGCCTCACCTGCGCGCTCGTGGAGCCGTCCCACCGGCAGGGCCGCCGTGAGGCGCACCAACGGGTCGGCCGGCGTGCCGGCCACGATGTAGGCCCGCGCGCCGCTCGATGTCTCGTAGAGAGCCTCCGATGGATCGGGTGGCGTGAACGCGGCTGGACCGGGCGCGACCTCACCCGGGCTCGGCCAATCGTGGTCCAGGATCGGTCTTGAGCGCCCCGGGAGGGTGTCGTGGGAGTCGCCCCCGCAACCGGCAAGGATACCCGTGGCCAGGATGCCCATGACCAATACGGCCACGGCCGCACCGCGCGCCCGGCTCCCGCGGCCCTTCATCGCCCGTCCCCCGGCAGCTCGGCCCACAGGAAGTCGAGCCAGCTCGGCCCGCTTCCCTCCGGAGGCCGGGCGCGCGCCGTGGCGATCACCCGATTCGAGGGGACGAAATAGGTGGACGCAACACGCTGCACGTCGGCCGCCGTTGCCGCGTCCCGAGCCTCGATGAGCTCCGGCAGCACGCTCCAGTGGTTCATCGTGTGGTGGTGCCCGATCAGGAACGCGAGCTCCTGGGGGTTGTCCAGGAACTCGGCCCACTCGACGCGGAGACGCTTGCGTGCGCGCTCCAGCGCACCTTTGTCGATCCGTCCCTCGCGGACGTCGGCTACAGCGTCGAGCAGCGCCCGCTCAACCGCCGCCAGGTCGCCATCGGCCCGCGCCTGCGCGACGAGGTTGAACGCGCCGGGCGACCCGAAGCGGTAGGTGTGGATCACCCGGAAGTCGGCGGACACCGAGGCCGCCGTGCCGCTTGACGCCATCGTCTGGCCGGCCATGCCGTGGGGTCCGTTCAGAAGCGCGGCAATGAGGTCGAGGACGGGCCGGTCGGGATGGCCCATTCCCGGAATGCGGTAGCGCACGTGCACCTGTGGCGAGAGCGGTTCCGTCCAGTCGAGCCGGATCGAGCCGCCGGGCACCAGTTCGGCCTCGATGTCGAGATCCGCAGGCGGCTCGGGCCCCCGGGGCAGTGCTCCGAAGTAGCGTTCCGCGAGAGGCAGGATGTCGTCGAGGGTCGCGTCGCCGACCAGCACCAGCGCCGCGTTGTTGGGCACGAAGTAGTCGTCGTAGATGCGCCACATCGCGGCCCGCGTAAAGTTGTCGAAGTCGCGGAGGTGCCCGCCGTCCGGGACGTAGACCGGATGGCCCTGCGAGGTGACGCCGTCGATCGCCTCGTTGAAGCGCGTCTGCGGCCGGCTCTTGCCGCCGAGGATCTGCTCGAGGACGGTGAAGCGCTGCGCCTCCCAGCCCCTGAAGACCGCGTTCACCATGCGCTCCGCCTCGAGCCGGAAGAAGAGTTCCAGGTGCTCGCGGGGGAGCGCCATGTTCATCTCCATGTAGTCCTGCTCGGTGCTGGCCGGCACGGGATCCAGGTGGCGCACGTACCCGCCGCGCTCCATGTACCACTTGTACGAGGTCCAGAAGTCGCGGTACTCGTTGTCGCGGTCCTCGAGTTCGTAGAGCCGCTCCCTGAGGACCTGTATGTCGGGGGTGACCGGCCACCCGAGCTCATCGTAGAATACGTCGCGCTCGCGAAGCTGATTGCGCGCCCGATTGCGTGCCGCGATGAGCTCCTGTTCGGTGTCGTGGATCTCCTGCAGGATGGGCAGTTCGGCGGCGAGATCGCGGGTGCCCACGGTCGTGGTCCCCTGGTGGATGACGTGCTCCAGGAAGTGCGTGATGCCATGGAGCCCCACCGCCTCCTGCATGGACCCCACCCGGACCCACAGGTTCGCGGCCACGCGGGGCGTTCGATTGTCCTCGACGAGGAGAATCGTGAAGCCGTTGTCGAGGACGTGCTCCTGTACCCGGAGCGGTGCGGAAGGGGATTGCGGGGCGAGCGCCGGCGCGGTGCGGGCCGGCGGCCCGGCAGGCGGCGCTGCCGGTGAGGTTCGCACGCCCGGATACGCTGCCGCGACTGCGGCACCGACGAAAAGGACGACGAGCGGAGTTCTCATGGAGGTGGCCCTCGTGCTTTGGTGACGAGGCGTCTCACCCCACGATCCCTGCGGCTGCGCGCGGGACGTGCGAAATCGGAGCCTCGATCGTGCAGGCCCCCTTAGGATGCAGCGCGATTGGGCGCGAGGCGAGCGCCATCGCCGCCTGGATCCCCTGGGTAACGGAACTGCGGGCCAAAGTGCAGAACGTCTCTGTGGCTGGCGGGTATCAGCCGCGTTCGCCGATGGGTGCAGACGCGCGTTCGATGTCCGGCGGGCAGAACCCTTTCGCCCAGACACTTGTTGCGCCACATAAAGTGTTGCATTTGATAATCTTACCAATGAGTTGGAAGCTGTCTGAGCCTGCGGCCGGGTACATGTCGTCGAGCCAGCCGCGGTGATGCTCCCCCGGTCCTCCCCACGCCCGGTCCCGACCGCGGGGATCCTTGCTGCGACTGCGGTCGCCATTGCCGCCCTGACCCTGCCCGCAGGGGCCCGCGCCCAGGAAGCGCAGGTCAACGTCGAGCCCGAAGCGGCCGATTCCGTGGAGGCGTCGCCGTCGACCGGCCGCCCATCCCCCGGCGGCGCCTTCCTGCGCAGCGTCCTCGTCCCCGGCTGGGGACAGGCGGCATCGGGCTCGTACGGCCGTGCCGCCTTCTACTTTCTCGCCCAGGCGGGCAACGTGTGGATGGCCTACAAGACCAACTCGCTGCGCGGCACCGCGAGACGGCGCCAGCAGATGCTCGAGGCCGCGAAGACCGCGGAGCTTCTCCCTGGCGACGTGGCACCGGAGGCCATCGAGGCGGAACTCGCGGCCGACGAGGGCATCGAGGACATTCGCCTGCTGGCCACCGCGCGCGACGAGCAAATGGAGGACTGGGTCGCGCTCCTGGTTTTCTTCACGTTCTTCGGGGGCGCCGACGCCTTCGTCTCCGCGCACCTGGCCGATTTCCCGGCGCCGCTGACGGTGGAACCGGTCGCGGGTCCTTCCGGCACTGCGCTCGAGGTCGGCATGTCGCTGCCCTGGACCCCGGAGTTCCTGCAGGGCCGTTAGGAGGCAGGCGGCTCTCCCTCCCAGTGCTCGATCCGGGGAGGCCCCGAGGCTTCGACGACCCCATAGGAACGGTCGCGCATCCATGTGCCCGCGTTGAGGTAATAACGGCCCGCAACCTCAATAACCGCAGGGACATGAGTGTGCCCGAAGACCACGATGTCGAGGGTCTCGTCGCGCTCGAGCTCCCGCATCGCAAGCAGCTCCAGCGCCCTGGCGCGCTGTCGGTTTCCTTCCCCCGGACGGCCCTCGTGGCTGTCGGTCCGTGAGAGAAAGGCCGCGAGCCGAACGCCGAGGTCCGGATGGATCCAGCGGAATGCGCGGCGGAACATGCGCGACCTGAGGATGCCGCTCGCGACCCGATAACCGTAGTCGCCGCGGCCCAGCCCGTCGCCGTGGGCGATGTAGGCGCTGCGGCCGGCGAGGGACGTGCGGATGGGGGCGCGATGGAACGACACCCCGATCTCTTCCGCCAGGCACGAGCCGCCCCACCAGTCGTGGTTGCCGCCCAGGAAGGTCACGGGCACGCCCGCGTCCACCACCTCCGCGACCGCCCCGAGGACGCGCACGTGCCCGCGCGGAATCGCGCGCCGGTATTCGAACCAGAAGTCGAAGATGTCTCCGTTCAGGACCACGTGCGACGCGCGTCCGCGCACATGCCGCAACCAGTCCACGAGATCGGCGGCGCGCGCGCCCGGCTGCGCACCAAGGTGAGCGTCGCTCACCACGTAGGCCGGCCCGGCAGCCTGCGGATTCGGTCTCGGATTCCGGTCTGACATCGATTATCGTTGTAGGCAGTGGTCCCCAATTGGCAAGCGCATCGGCCTTGAAACCGCGATTCTGAATGAGCTGTTCCCGCTTCCGGCGCGTGTTCCTCCTTTCCGGCGCCGCGCTGACCGCGAGCTGCTGGCTGCCCCGGGCGCCGGAGCCCCCGCCCGCCGGTCCGCCGGCCATGGACTACCATCGCCATGCGCTGCTGGTAGAGGCACGCACGCAGCTAACGACCCCGGTACGGCTCATCTTCGACTGGAACGTGCGCGAACCGGGGCTGCGCTCGGGCGGTCGCGGGGTCGCCCGGCTGGAACCCCCCTACCGCGCGCGGCTGGACCTCTTCACGGGGCGGGGCGAGACCGTGCTGCGCGCGGCTCTGGTGGGCGACGACCTCCGGATTCCCGAGGGCGCATCGGACGAACTGGTCCCTCCGCCGGCACTCTTCTGGTCCTCCCTCGGCATTTTCCGCCCCGGAGGCGACTACCGCCTGGCGCAGGGATGGGAAGCGGAAGACGGCACGCTTCGCCTCACCTATGACTCGAGCAGTCGGCCGGATCTCTTGTACGAACTCGACGACAATGGCGACGTGGCCGCCCTCGCTCTCCTGCGCGACGGCGAGGCGGTGGACGAACTCTCCCTCTCACTTCCCCTGCGTGACGGCTTTCCCGCCGAAGCGACCTACCGGAATCTCATCGACTTCCGCGAGCTGACCTTCACGCTCGAGACGGTCGAGACCGTGGAGCCGTATCCGTCCGACATCTGGTTTCCCCGCAACCAGGAGTAAGCGTGAATCCCCGAGTCCCGACCAGAATGAAACGTCCCGCCCAGGCGATTCCCGCTCTCGTGCCGACTCTCCCGCGCGTGGTGTTGGGAGCCGCGCTTCTGTCCATGGTGCTGCTGTCGGGCTGCAACTACAGCTTTCGCGGGGGCAGCTTTCCGGATCATATCCGGAGCCTGGCCATCCTTCCGTTCGAAAACGAGACCGGCCTCTTCGAGATCACCCAGGAGATCCACCAGTTCCTGCTGCGCGAGGTCCCCAGGGGTCTGGGCGTCAACCAGGGTGCGGAAGAGAACGCGGATGCCATCCTGCGCGGCACCATCAGCCGTTACGACCTCCGGACCCCCAACTTTCGTGCCGGACAGGCGGGCGCCGGCCCCGAGGTGCTGCAGCGCCAGGTGAGCATCAGCCTTCAGGTCGAGCTGATCGACGTGGTCAACAACGAGATCCTGTGGGAGAACGGAGGACTGAGCGCGCAGGGGCAGTTCCTGGAAGCGTCCGAGACCGAGGAAGTGGCGCGCGAAGAGGCGATCGAACGACTGGCCCAGCTGATCATTGACGGGGCACAGTCCACTTGGTAGCTTGCCCGTCGCCGAACCCCCGACCTCTCCCAGCCGTCCGCATTCGCCCTTGACCCAACGTCCCGTCGCGCGCGTAGCCGGCCTGTGCCTGTTGTGGTACGCCATGTGGCTGCTCATGTCGGGACACTACACGAACTTGCTTCTCAGCCTGGGCGCGGCCTCGGTCGTGGGCGTGGCGCTGCTGGTGACGAGGATGCTGCTACCCGACAGGGAAGGGGCGCCGTTCCACATCGTCCCGGGGCTCCTTTTCTATCTGCCCTGGCTCGTCGTCGAGGTCTTCAAGTCGAACCTCGCCGTGGCCCGCGTGATCCTCTCGCCCCGGCTTCCCATCCGGCCCCGGGTGGTGGATTTCCAGGGGCACCAGAAAACCGATCTTGGGCGCTTCATCTACGCCAACTCCATCACCCTGACGCCGGGCACCATCACGGTCCGCCTCGACGCCGAGGGATTCCGCATCCACGCCCTGACCAGGGAAGCGCTGGACGGCACCGAGGAAGGCGAGATGGACCGTCGCGTGTGCCGCCTGGAGGGCGCATCATGATGGTGGTCGGCGCCTCGATCGCGGTCCTGGTCACGATGGCCATGGCGATGGCCCGGGCGCTCCTCGGCCCCACCGTGTACGACCGGGTCCTGGCGGTCAACATGTTCGGCACCAAGACCGTCCTCACCATCGCGCTCATCGGCTTCTTCACGGGACGGCCCGAGTTCCTGGACCTGGCGCTCGCGTACGGGCTTCTCAACTTCATCGGCACGATCGCGGTGCTGAAGTTCTTTCAGTTCGGTAGTCTGGGAGCCTCGGGGCCGCACCCGGGCGAGACGGAGTCCGGCTGATGGAGATGGTTCTCGACTACCTCAGCGCCGCACTCCTGTTGCTCGGCAGCTTTTTCGTGGTCATCGGCGGCATCGGCGTCCTGCGCATGCCCGATGTCTTCACGCGCATGCACGCGGCCGGACTCACCGACACCATGGGCAGCTTCTTCATCCTCACCGGGCTCATGCTGCAGGCCGGGATCAGCGGCGTGACCCTGAGGCTGATCATGATTCTGGGCTTTCTCTGGTTCACCAGCCCGGTGGCGACCCATGCGCTCGCCAAGGCCGCCCTGCACGGCAAGGTCGAGCCCGCCGTGCACGACGACGAGGGAGGAGACTGAGTGGAATCCGTCGTCGACCTCGCACTCCTCGGACTGCTGGCCGTGACCGCGTTCGGCGTCCTGCACCTGCGCAATCTCGTTGCCGTGGTGATGCTGATGGGAATCTACAGCTTCCTGTCGGCCGCCCTGTTCGTGGTGCTCGACGCGGTGGACGTGGCATTCACCGAAGTAGCGGTGGGCGCCGGCGTGTCCACCATCCTGGCGCTCGGGACGCTGGCGCTGGTGGGAACCCGGCAGAAGCGCCACGCGAAGTCACCCATCATCCCGCTGCTGATCGTGCTGGTCACCGGCGGCATGCTGGTGTACGGCACCTACGATCTGCCACGATGGGGCCAGCCCGACAACCCGGTCCACGGCCACGTGGCTCCCGAGTACCTGGAGATGCACGTGCCCCTCGCCGGTGAAGAGGGCGAGGTGCTCGAGGTGCACATCCCGAATATCGTCACCACGGTCCTGGCCAGCTACCGCGGCTACGACACGCTGGGCGAGACCACCGTCGTCTTCGCGGCCATGGTGGGGGTGCTGACCCTGTTCGTGGGGAGCCGCCGGCCGCGCCGAACGCGAGGGTCGCCTGCGGACGACGATGGCGGGGACGGAGCGTCATGAGGGACCAGATCATTCTGCGCATCGCCGCGAAGATCCTCGTGGGTCCGATCCTGCTCTTCGCCCTGTACGTCCAGTTCCATGGCGACTACGGGCCGGGCGGGGGGTTCCAGGCGGGGGTAATCTTCGCCGCGGGCGTCATTCTGTACGCCCTGGTCTTCGGGCTCGACCGCGCCAAGGCCGCAATACCCACGAGTATCGTGACCTGGTGCGGCACCCTGGGCGTTCTGATCTTCGCGGGCGTCGGCGTGGTGGCGATGTTCATGGGCGGGAACTTCCTGGACTACGGAGTCCTGCTTTACGACGCCGAGCACGCCCAGCACATCGGCATCCTTCTCGTCGAGGCGGGGGTTCTCGTGACCGTCTTCGGGGTCATGGTCACGCTCTTCTACAGCTTCGCCGGGCGGCGGAGGAGCGGGTAGATGGAGTTCCTGGGCCTGTTCAACTACTGGGTCGTCATCTTCCTGATGATGGTCGGCTTCTACGCCCTGATCTCCCGCGGCAACCTGGTCAAGAAGGTGGTCGGGCTGAACCTCTTCCAGACCTCGGTGATCATCTTCTACGTGAGCACCGGGAAGATCGTGGGCGGCACCGCTCCCATCCTCATCGAGGATGATCACGGGGTGGCCGAGGGAGCGGCGGAGGTGCTCTACTCCAACCCGCTGCCTCACGTGCTCATGCTCACCGCGATCGTGGTGGGCGTAGCCACCATGGCGATGGCGCTCGCGCTCGTGGTGCGCATCAAGGAGACCTACGGCACCATCGAGGACGACGAGATACAGGAACAGGTGCTCGCCGACGAGCTGTACGAGGGCGCGCGGCCATGATCGCGGCGCACCTTCCCGCCATCCAGATCGTAGCCCCGCTTCTGGCCGCGGCCCTGTGCGTGCTGGTCCCCTGGAAGCGCGTCTCGTGGGGCATCGCGATGGCCGGAGCGGTCACGGCCTTCGCGGCGGCCGTGGGGCTTCTGTCCCGCGTGCTCGGCGGCGAGGACATCCGCTACGCGCTGGGCGGCTGGGCCGCGCCCTGGGGGATCGAATACCGGGTGGACGCCGTCAACGCCCTGGTGCTTCTCATCGTCGCCGGCATCGGCGTGGTCGTCACCCTCTTCGCCCTCGCGAGCGTCGAGCGCGAGGTGGACGAGCGCCGAATCCCCCTCTTCTACGGCGCGTGGATGCTCTGCCTGTGCGGCCTCCTGGGCATCGCCATCACGGGGGACGCGTTCAACATCTTCGTGTTCCTGGAGATCTCGTCGCTCGGCACCTACGCCCTGATCGCCATGGGATCCGACCGGCGGGCGCTGGTCTCAGCGTTCCGCTACCTCATCATGGGGAGCATAGGGGCGTCGTTCATCGTGATCGGCATCGGGCTGCTCTACGTCGAGACCGGAACGCTCAATCTGGCCGACCTGGCCGAGCGGCTTCCCGTCCTGTACGGCGAACGGACCGTCCTGGTGGCGTTCGCCTTCCTGACCGTCGGCACGAGCCTCAAGCTGGCCCTCTTCCCGCTGCACGTCTGGCTGCCCGACGCCTATGCCTTTGCACCCTCGGCGGTTACGGGGCTCATCGCCGCCACCTCCACCAAGGTCGCGGTCTACGTCCTCTTGCGCTTTTTCTTCACGGTCTTCGGGGTCACCTACTCCTTCGGCGAGCTCAGCCTCGGCATGTGGCTGCTGCCACTCGCGCTGGTGGCGATCTTCACCATGTCGCTGGTGGCGATATTCCAGCGCAACATCAAGCGGATGCTGGCCTATTCAAGCGTCGCCCAGATCGGCTACATCATCCTCGGGATCAGCTTCGCCTCGGTCACCGGACTGACCGCGGCCACGCTCCACCTCTTCAACCACGCGCTCATGAAGGGGGCGCTGTTTCTCGCCCTCGGCTGCGTCATGTACCGGGTGGGCTCGGTGCACATCGATGCCCTGCGCGGCCTGGGCCGGCGCATGCCCTGGACCATGGCCGCCTTCACGGCGGGAGGTCTCAGCCTCATCGGGGTCCCGCTCACGGTGGGCTTCGTGAGCAAGTGGTACCTGGTGCTGGGCGCGCTGGAGCAGGGGATGTGGCCGGTCGCGGCGCTGGTGCTGGTCACCTCGACTCTGGCCGTGGTCTACATCTGGCGGGTGGTGGAAGCCGTCTACTTCGGTGAGCCGTCCGCACGGGCCGATTCCGTATCCGAAGCTCCGCTGCGGCTGCTGGTCCCCACCTGGGCCCTTATCGTCGCCAACCTCTACTTCGGCATCGACGCCTCACTGACCACCAACGTCGCCGGCCAGGCGGCGCGCGCCCTGCTGGGAGGCGCTCCGTGAACCCGGGCGAACTCGCGCTCCTGGCGCTGGTCATCCCCGCGGCCGGGGCGGCACTGGTGGGCCTGCTGCGCGCCAGTCCCAACCTGCGCGAGGCCGCCTCGCTGATCACGGGCGGCGTCCTTCTGGGCGTGGTGATGCAGATCCACCGCGCGGTGAGCGCCGGCGAAACACCGCGCTTCGTGCTGGCGGAGCCCCTCCCCGGCCTCCCGCTGGAGCTGGTGGTGGAGCCGCTGGGGATGATCTTCGCCTTGGTGGCGGGCAGCCTCTGGATCGTGACCACGCTCTACGCCATCGGCTACATGCGCGGGCATCACGAGAAGAACCAGACCCGCTTCTACATCTTCTTCGCGCTGGCCATCTCATGCACCATGGGCGTTGCCTTCGCGGGCAACCTGTTCACCCTCTTCATCTTCTACGAGGCGCTGACCCTCTCCACCTTCCCGCTGGTCACGCACGCGGGCACCGACGCGGCGAAGAGGGCGGGGCGCGTATACCTGGGTATCCTGCTCAGCACCTCGATCGGCTTCCAGCTGCTCGCCATCATCTGGACCTACCTGCTGACCGGCACCATCGACTTCGAGCTGGGCGGAATCCTGGAAGGCAGGGCGGGGGAGGGCGTGGTGGCGGTGCTGTTGGCGCTCTACGTCTTCGGCATCGGCAAGGCGGCGGTGATGCCCTTCCACCGCTGGCTTCCCGCGGCGATGGTGGCTCCCACCCCGGTCAGCGCGCTGCTGCACGCGGTGGCGGTGGTGAAGGCGGGCGTGTTCAGCATTCTCAAGGTCGTCATCTACGTCTTCGGCATCGACTTTCTCACGCAGCTGGGCGCGAGCGTCTGGCTCATGTGGGTAGCCGCCGCGACCATCATCCTGGCGTCGCTGGTGGCCTTCCGGAAAGACAATCTGAAGGCCAGGCTGGCCTACTCGACGATCAGCCAGCTCTCCTACGTCGTGCTGGGTGCCATGCTGGCCAACACCATGGGGATCATCGGCGGGGGCATGCACATCGTCATGCATGCCTTCGGCAAGATCACCCTGTTCTTCTGCGCGGGCGCGGTCATGGTGGCCGCGCACAAGACCGAGATCAGCGACATGAAGGGGCTGGGGCGCACCATGCCCGTAACCTTCGCCGCCTTCTTTGTGGGGACGCTGTCGATTATCGGACTGCCGCCCGCGGGCGGCACCTGGAGCAAGTGGTTCCTGGGGCTCGGAGCCCTGGATGCGGGCCAGGTCGGACTTGTCGCCGTGCTGATGGTGAGTTCTCTGCTCTCCATCGGATACCTGATGATCGTGCCGGTGCGGGCCTTCTTCAGCCCGGCGGCCTCCAATCCGCACGGGCACGGGCACGGGAACGGTGGGATACGCGAGGCGCCGCTCCCTTCGCTGATCGCGATCGTGATCACCAGCCTGTGCTGCTTCGCGCTCTTCGTGTACCCGGATCCCTTCTTCCGGCTGATCTCGATGGTGGCGGGGCCGTGAGCGCGGGGAGCGAGGCGATGAAGGGGGCGATGCCATGAACAGGCGAGACTCGGGGCGCGCCGGCGCCCGCGGATCGGGAAGCGGTGAGGCGGCCCGTGGCTCCGGGCCCCAAGGCTCCCATGGCGGCGGCCACGGGGGGCATGAAGACGGCCATCCGCCTTCGAGCGTCGGGCCGAAGGCCACGCGCATCATTCTGGGCATCTTCTTCCTGATCTCGGCCGGGCTGCTGGTCGCCGACTTCTTCGTGGACCGGTACATCGAACATCCCTGGGAAAACCTCAAGGCGTTCTACCCACTGTGGGGACTCTTCGGAGTGGCGGGCCTGATCCTGGCCGCCAAGGGGCTGAGGCGCATCGTGATGCGGTCGGAGGACTACTACGATGCCGACTAGCCTCCCTCCGTTCGCGATCTTCTTCGCCGGCGCCCTGCTGGTGCCGTTCGTGCGGGGATGGCCGCGGCATATCCTGCTGTTGGCGGTTCCCGTCCTGGGAGCGCTCAACGTGGCCGGCATCCAGGAAGGCTTCGGGCTCTCCGTGGGAATTCTCGGTTACGAGCTGTCGCTCGTCCGGGCCGACAGGTTGAGCCTGCTCTTCGGCTACCTGTTCCACCTCGGGGCGTTCATCGCCATTCTCTACTCGCTGCACCTGAAGAAGGAGGATTCCGCGACCCTCCAGCACACAGCCGCGCTCGTGTACGCGGGGAGCGGGCTGGGCGCGGTGTTCGCGGGCGACCTGATCACGCTCTTCCTCTGCTGGGAGGTGCTCGCGGTAAGCTCGGTGTTCCTCATCTTCGCGCGCGGCACCGAACGGGCGCGCAGAGCGGGAATGCGCTACCTGGTGATCCAGGTCGTCTCGGGTGTGGCCCTGCTCGCCGGCGCGATGGCGCGGGCGGCCCAGACCGGTGACATCGCCTTCAACCACATTGGCCTTGAGGGCCTGTCGGGCTGGCTGATCTTCGTCGCCATCGCGGTCAAGGGCGCCTTCCCGCTGGTGCACAACTGGCTGACGGACGCCTACCCGGAGAGCACGCCCACGGGCACGGTCTTCCTGAGCGCGTTCACCACCAAGGTCGCGGTGTACGCCCTCGCGCGCGGATTCCCGGAAACCGAACTGCTCATCTACGTGGGCGCGGTGATGGCCTGCTACCCCATCTTCTTCGCCGTCATCGAGAACGACCTCAGGCGGGTCCTCTCCTACAGCATGATCAACCAGATCGGCTTCATGGTGTGCGGCATCGGGGTGGGCACGGCGAAGGCCGTCAACGGGGCCGTCGCGCACGCCTTCAACGACGTGCTCTTCAAGGGCCTGCTCTTCATGTCGATGGGCGCCGTCCTGTACCGGACGGGCACCACCAAGGCCTCGGAGCTGGGCGGTCTGTGGAGGACGATGAAATGGACCACGGCGCTCTGCATCGTGGGAGCAGCCTCCATTTCCGCGGTTCCGCTCTTCAACGGCTTCGTGAGCAAGGCGCTCATCATGAGCGCGCTGCTCGAAGAGCATCACTACTGGATCTGGCTGGCGATGCTGTTCGCCTCCGCGGGCGTGGTCGAGCATGCGGGCATCAAGATCCCGTTCTTCGCCTTCTTCGCCCACGACTCGGGCATCCGGACGCGCGAGCCGCCCTGGAACATGCTTGCCGCGATGACCGTGGGGGCCATCGGATGCGTAGCGATCGGGTCGATGCCATGGCTGCTCTATGACCTTCTTCCCTTCGACGTCGACTACAATCCCTACGACGTGACGCACGTTGTGACCCAGTTGCAACTGCTGGCGTTCGCGATCGGTGCGGTCGTCCTGTTCCGGCTGGCGCGCATCTATCCGGACGAGATCCGCGCCGTGAACCTGGATGTGGAGTGGACCTACCGGAAGCTGGCTCCTGCGATCGTGCGGCGGCTCGGATCGGCGATTCGCGCGGCGGATGCCACCGTCCGCGGCGCGGTGCTGGGAGGAGTGAACTGGGCGCTCGGCGGCGCCTTCCGCCACACTGGGCCGCACGGTGCGCTGGCGCGTTCCTGGCCTACCGGGAGCATGGTGCTTTGGGTCGCCGTGCTGCTTGCCGCGTTCCTCATCCTGCGGGCGTTCTGACCCCGGGTCTCAAGTGTCGGCAGGTCCCTCGCAGGTCAGACCGGAGACGCCCCGACTGCGGCTGGGGACCCGGGGGTCTGCGCTTGCCCTGATCCAGAGCCGACAGGTGGCGTCCGCTCTGGAGGGCGACGCCGGAGCGAGCGTGTCGCTGCATGTCGTTCGCACACGGGGCGACGAGCAGGCGGATGACTCGCTCGCCCGCATCGGAGGCGAAGGCGTTTTCACCAGCGCACTGGACGTCGCCCTTCTGGACGGTGACGTCGACGTGGCCGTGCACTCCCTGAAAGACCTGCCGACCCGCATGGCGCCGGGCCTCTGCGTCGCCGCCACGCCCGCGCGCGAGGACCCGCGGGATGCGCTGGTGCTGCCGCCGGACGACCAGCGCACCCTGGCCACGCTGCCCGCCGGCGCCCGCATCGGGACCGGCTCCCCGCGCAGGACCGCTCTCGCTCGCGCCTTCCGCCCGGACTGCGCCGTGGTGCCCATGCGCGGCAACGTGGACACCCGCCTGGCCAAGCTCGACAGGGGCGAATGCGAAGCGCTGGTGCTCGCGGCCGCCGGGCTGGGGCGCCTGGGTCTCCTCGACCGCGCGAGCGAGCTTCTGGAGCGCACGACGTGGCTGCCGGCCGCGGGGCAGGGCGCGCTCGCCGTGGTGGTCCGCCGCGACGATCAGCGGGCGCGGCGGCTGGCGGCGTCGCTGGACGACCACCCCACCCGCCAGGCGGTGCGGGCCGAGCGGGAGCTGCTCAGTCTGCTGGGCGCGGGCTGCCACCTGCCCGTCGGCGTGCTGGGGCTGCCCTACCCGGGCGGCCTCCGGCTGTGGGCGATGGTGCTCAGCCCCGATGGCCACCGGGTCATCCGCGCCGACCGCACCGGCCGCCAGACCGAGCCCGAGCGCCTGGCGGCCGAGGTGGCGACGATCCTTCTGGGCCGCGGCGCGGGTGACCTGCTGGCGGAGTTTCGCCGCGCGCCGGCCGCACCCGCCGACCTGTGACGCCCGCCCCCGCCCCCCCGAGCCGCAAGGTGCTCGCCGTCGACGCGCTTCTCGCCCGCCACGGCCGTCCCCGCAACGGCCGCCTCGTGTTCACCAACGGGTGCTTCGACATTCTGCACCGCGGCCATGTGGAGTACCTGGCCGCCGCGCGCGCCCTGGGGGACACGCTCGTGGTGGGACTCAACACCGACGCTTCCGTCGCTCGCCTCAAGGGGCCGCACCGCCCCTACGCTTCCCTCGAGGACCGCGCCGCCGTGCTTGCTGCTCTCACCAGCGTCGACGTGATCACCCCGTTCGACTCGGACACCCCCCGCGCGCTCATCGCGGCCCTGCTTCCGGACGTGCTCGTGAAGGGTGGAGACTACGCCGTCGAAAAGATGGTCGGCCGCGACGAAGTCCGGGCCGCGGGTGGGGAAGTCGTGGTGGTGCCGTACCTTCCGGGAAGATCCACGACCGAACTCGTGCGCCGTATCCGCCGGGCGCAACCCGCGCCATCGGAATGAACCTGCCTCATTCGGACCCGGCCCTCCACGCTCGCGAACGCACGGCCGCCTCACAGCGTCCCTTGCGTCGGCACCCGTTCCCATAGAGAGTTTCTTCGCGAAACGCCAAGGTCCGCTCCCGGCAGCGGAGCGCACTCGCAACCCACCCCAACGAGGAAACCGCCAAACAGGAGCGCGCGAATGAGCCCGTCGCACGCACTCACGCTGGTCGCCGCCACGCGAAGCCCCCACAAGCTGGACGAAATCCGGCGCATCCTGGGCACGGACCCCGGACTGCGCGTCCTCAGCCTCGATGAAGCGGGCATCCCCTATTCCCCCGCGGAAGACAAGGTGGAAGCCTTCGACACCTTCGAGGAGAACGCCAAGGCCAAGGCGGCCTATTTCAACAGCCTCTGCGGAGCGGCCACCATCGCCGACGATTCGGGCCTTGAAGTCGACATCCTCGATGGTGCCCCGGGGGTGCGTTCCAAGCGCTTTGCGCCTTCAGCGGACCTCACCGGCGAGGAGCGCGACCGGGCCAACAACGAGCATCTGGTCAAGCTGCTCGCGAGCCACAAGCCGCATCGGCGCACCGGACGCTTCGTGTGCGTCGCGGTGCTGCACTTCGGCATGGGCGAGCCCCTGGTGTTCCGGGGCGAGGCGCCGGGGACCATCGTCGTCGAGCCAAGAGGAGAAGGTGGTTTCGGGTATGATTCACACTTCCTGGATGCCGACGCGGACAAGACGTTCGCCGAACTCGATCCCGAAGAGAAGGATGCCCGCAGCCACCGGGGCAAGGCCTTCAGGGCGCTCGGCTCGCACCTGCGCGAGACCCTCCACTACTAGCCCCTGGACGAACCTTCCCCACGGCCTTCGAGCGGCGTCCCGGGCAACCTGTGGGCGCACGGGGGATTGAAGCGGCCGCCGAAAACACTGATTCTTCCCTTGGGAGTTGGTGAGACGGGGCGTGGCGCAGCCCGGTAGCGCGCCTGCTTTGGGAGCAGGAGGTCGCCGGTTCGAATCCGGCCGCCCCGATTGAACTTACGTGATTTGAGGGTTCGATGTTTGTCAATTGTGTATGTCAATTGGACGCCGAGCCAACCCCCCGGTACTCCTCGATCGCCTTCCTGAGCCGGCCCTCGTCGGGGCGCTGATAACACTGGAGGACGGTCTCGGCCGTCTTCCAGCCGCCGAGGTCGCAGAGCACCTTCAGCGGGAGGTCCATCAGGTCGCTGGCGAACTTCCGCCTGAGCGAGTGCCAGCCGCGCCCGCGCTTGGGTTCCAGCCCGGCGAACCTCTCAGCCCGCTTCCACCAGACGCGCGCAAGCGAGCGGCTCATGCACGCGAACGGATCCTTCGGCGCGGTCAGCAGCGGCGCGTCCCCGATCCCGGGATTGTGCCTTCGCGCTTCCTCACAGGCCGCGAGCGCCTTGGCGGTGACCGGCGTCCGGTGCTCGTAGCCGGTCTTCTCGTGCTCTCCCCGCCATCGGATGGTCCGGCCGTCGAGGTCGATGTCTGACCAGCGAAGCTGTCGGATGGCCCCGATCCGGTGCCCGGTTTCGTGGGCGAGCACCAAGGCCACGCGGAACCGCCAGTTCACCCGGGCGGACACCGCGAGCAACGCTTTATACTCCGCCTGGGTGAGCACGACCCGTCGCGGGTTCTTCTCCTTGGGCAGCTTGAGCCCTCGGAGCGGGTTGGACGCGAGGAGGAGCCTTCCCTCCTCGTCCCTCGACTTGGCAGCCCAGTTGAGCACTGCGAGCAGCATCCTCAAGTCGTACTCGATCGTGCGTTCGGACACGGGCTTCCGGCTGCCGCCGGCCTTGCCCGCGCGGCGTGCGCGGATGAAGCGGTCCCAGTCGCGCTGCGAAAGGGTCTCGGCCTTCCGGTGCTTCCCGAAAAACCGGAGGAACCTCTTCATCATGGCCTGGTCGTGCCTTTGCGACCGCACGGTCTTGGTGGGCGTCACCTCTTCACCGTAGATGTCAAAAAGCGTTCCCAGCGTGAGCGGCTCGGGCTCGGCAGCCGCCGCGTCCTTCGTCGCGGGCTCGGCGAGCCCGCCAGCGATCTCGTCGGCCTGCCTCTTGGCTTTGGACCAGTCACGGTGCTTCAGCGACCGCGTGAGCCTGCGCCCGTCCTCGCGCCATTGCACCTGCATGATGCCGGTCCTGGGATCGGGAAAGACCCGAACCCGGTTCCGGCCCCACTCGCCGGCGCTGTAGGAGCGCCGGTCACTTTTCGTGCGTGCCATCATTCGATTCCCTTCCGGATGATGGAGTGCACGATCTGCGCGCCCGAAAGTTGGCGAGGACGGGGGCTCTCCGCCAGTTGCGGCTCGGCCGGAGCCTTTCTGGGCAGGTGCCCGTGCGCGATCCTGGGCGCGTTGGGCCTCCCGGCGTTGGGGATCTTCCCTTCGCGCACCAAGCGGCCGAGATGTTCCCGCGAGTAACCGCTTTCGCGTGCGGCTTCGACCAGCGAGTAGGTGGTCTCGTCCCTGTTGACGAGTGCCTCTTCGAGTTCGCCCGCGCAGAGTTCAAGTGCGAGGGCGGGCGGCTCGCTCCCGTACCTGCGGAGCGCCTTGGCCCGTCTGCGCCAGTCGGCGGGCAGGCCTTCGACGGTTGGTATCATGGCCGGGCCGCCTCGCCCCCCGGTCACTCCCAGTCTCCCTCGGCGTCCCTGCGGAGCGCGTCGGCGAGGTCCCGGTCCCCTTCGCCGCGCCGCATGGACCGTTCGGCGAGATCGACGCGGCTGCCCAGGTCCGCTAGTCCCGTCGCTCGGCCGACGCCGTAGATGCCGGCGGCGACGGTCATGACGGCGAACGCCGCGTGCAGGCCTACCGCCACGCTGTGGCGGGCGAGGATGAGCGGCCAGAGGGGCGCGAGGTAGTCGAGGCGTGACCCACCGAGCAGAAACGCCGATCCGGCGAGCGCAGCGGTGAGTCCGGCGCTGATCTTCCAGGGCTGCATGTCGGTTGCTCCCTTGTGGTCAGAGTTCGACGGACGCGGGATCGCGGTCGGCGGGACCCTTGAGCCAGGATCCGCCCTCCCCAGACCCCAGGCCGAGCTTGCGGAGCATGCCCGCGGCGGCCGGTCCGTTGGCGTGCATGGCGAACCCGGCGGCCGCCTTGGCGCGCAGCGCCGGTTCGCGGTAGTCCCCGGATGCGACCTCGATGTTGACGCGCCCGGTTCTCCCCTCGGCGTCCTCGTACTCGATCTGCGCGTCGGGATAGAGCACCCGGTCCGCCCCGTCGAGGGGAAGCCCGAGTTCCCCGGCCTCACGTCGCCGCTCGCGGTCGGCCGCGCGGTCGCCGTTCCTCCTCCGCTCCGACTCGCTCGCTCGCGCGACGGCGCTCTTGAGTTCGGCGTCGAGTCGGACGCGGCGCACCTTGGCCCCGCGTCGGCGGAGGCGCTCCCGTTCCTCGGCGCATGCGCGGTAGACGGCGGTGTCGTGGCTGGCTTGGGCGTCGCGGATTCGGGGGATGTCGATCCGCTGCTCCCGGTCCATCCCCCGCTTGGCGGCGAGTTCGCGAGCTTCGGCCAAGCCGGCGGGCGTGAGGGTGACGATCTTGAACGGATTGCCGTTCGGCCCTGGGGCCGTGCCCTCGGTGACGAGCCCGTCCCGGATCCACGCGTCGACGGCCCGGCGAGTGGCGTAGGGATGCCCGCTGAAGCGGATCTCCGCGAGGTCGCGGTAGGAGACCGCGCCGTGGACGCCGATGTCGGTCAGGGCCCCGGCGCAGCGTTCGGGGAAGGGGATGGACCCGCGCTTGCGGTCCGCGGCGTATTCTCGGCGGTGGCCTTTCCGCATCGGAGATCGATTGCGGCTGGGTGGCGCGGCCGGGCGCGGGTCCGGTTCGGCCGTGCGGCCGAACATCTCCCTCCCTCTCATCGGTCGGTCAGCGGCTCGGCCCGGCGCCGCGCGCCGGGGTGGGGATCTGCGGCACGTGAACGACGATCCTCTGCGGCCCCTGCGCGGGCGTGCGGACGGCCGCCACGGCGACGGGATCGCGCGCCGCCACGCGCTCGCGGTGCCGGCCGAGCACGAAGTCGGAGATCTTCTGCGCGTCCGCGGCCGCGCGCCGGATCTCGCGCGGGTCCTCCTCAAGCGCCTGGATCCAGCCCTCGACGTAGGCCGCGCCCCGCGCCGGGTCGTGGCCGACGCCCACGCGCTCGCCGGTCATCATCGCGCTGATCTCGGCCCGCAGCTCCTCGCGGGCGTACTCCGGCGAGCCGAACCCGTTGTTGATCCCCTCGATGAGGGTGTCGCGCTTCATCCGGCTCTCGTGGCCGGTGCTGTGGCCCAGCTCGTGGAGCGCGGTCTGGTAGTAGTGGTTCGCCGACGGGAACTGCCCGCGCTCGGGCAGCACGATCTCGTCGCGCTTCATGTGGTAGTAGGCGCGGTCGCCCTGGACGTGGCGGACCGGGACGCCGACATCCTCCATGACCCGCTCGGCCTCCTGGTGCACCTTCCAGAGCGGCTCGGGCGTCGGGTTCGAGCGCTCGGGCAGCCCGTCGGCCTGCTCGGCGTTGAACACCGTGTACTGGCGCACGAACGGCGCCTTGAGCTTCTCGTAGCGGTAGACCTTCTTGCCCTCGGCGTCCCTCCTGGGCCGACCCTGCTCGTCGGTCACGGCGATCCGCTTCTTGTCCTGGAAGGAGAGGATGCGGGTGCCGCGCTCGCCCTTCCTGACCTGCCCGCCGCGGGTCTGGATCTGGCGGTAGGTGCCCCAGCGCACGTCGCCGTAGCCCATCTCCTGCTGGACGGAGGCGAGGTGCAGGCTGTTCCCGCCCCGGTAGGAGCGGTCGGTGTCCACGTTCATGGGCATCACGCGCTCGCCCGGCGCCCACGGCTTCTGCCACGGCGCGGTGCCCTGCCTGATCTGCTCGATGATCGCGTCGGCGAACTTGCGGTGGTATTCGTCGTGGTTCATGCGTCCACCTCCTCGCCGGCGGCGCCGTGCGGGTCGTCCCAGGCGGCGGCGATCTCGTCCTCGTCGCCTACGTCCTCGGGGAAGAGGCCGTACTGCTCGGCCAGGAAGGCGTCGACTTCGAGCGTGTCGCCGCTGTCGCGGGCGAGTTCGCGGTCGAAGTCCTCGAACGTCTTGACTCGGATGGTCCGGTCGATGCCTCTCATGCGTTCACCTCCTTCGGTGGTTGGGTGGTCCATGTCGGTTCCGTGATCCAGCGGCCGGTGGCCGCGTCGTAGCCGCGCACTTCGAGCGCCTCTTCGACGAATCGGCGTCCGTCTCGGCGGGTCACGTGCAGCACGAGCGCGATTCCGTCCACGACGCCCCGGCAGGTGACCTCCCAGGGCAGCGCATCTCCCGCCTGCATCGCGCAGCTCGCGAGACGCGAGAGCGCGGAGCGGGCGTTGTTGGCGTGGATGGTGGTGAGCGATCCGCCGTGGCCGGTGTTGAGGGCCTGGAGCAGGTCGGCGGCCTCGCCGCCCCGGACCTCGCCGACGACGATGCGGTCGGGCCGGTGGCGGAGTGCGTGGCGCACCAAATCGCGGATCTCGACCGGCGTCTCCGAAAGCGTGGCTCCCGCCTCCAACCGGAGGCAGTTGGCGCGGTCGATCCGGAGTTCGAGGGTGTCCTCGATGGCGACGATCCGCTCGTCTTCGGGCAGCAGTTCGATCAGCGCGTTCAGGAGCGTCGTCTTCCCGGACCCCGTGCCGCCCGAGACGAGCACGTTGCGGCGGGCGAGCAGGGTCCGGCGGGCGGCTTCGAGGGCTTGCTCCGGCAGCGAGCCCATGCGGACGAGATCCTCGGCCGTGAACGCCCGGCCCCCGAACCGGCGGATGGTGATCGCGACCTCGGGCGCGGCGGGCGGCGTGCAGATCGCGACCCGCGATCCGTCCTCCAGCCGAGCGTCCAGGATGGGCCGGGCCGCGGGATCGAGTCCGAGCGGCCGGGCGATGTGGATGGCCGCGCGGTGGAGCCACGCGGCGGTGAGTCCGGGCGCCTCGTGGGGCTCCAGCCTACCGGCCCGCTCGACCCAGACGTTGCCGGGTCCGTTGATCATGATCTCGGAGACCTCCGGGTCCCCAAGCAGGGATTCCAAACCCGGCAGGAACGGGGCGAGATGGTCCACGCCGCTGGCGCGCTTCATATCCGCCCCTCCTCGCGCTGCCGCCAGTAGCCCTGGGTCCTGGGCAGGTAGTGGGGCTTGAGGTAGACGCGCCGGGCCGGGAGGGACTTCACCCCGTCGTACGGGAGACAGATCGCCTGGTAGTTGGCGAGCAGGCCGAACTGGCGGGGGGTGAACACCGGCTCCCTCTGTTGCCGGAACGACTTGCTCGCGCCGAGCTGGCCGTCGCCGCCCCCGGCCCGTCCAGACAGGAGCGAGAACTCGGGCTTGTTCGAGGTCTCGGTGAACGTGTAGGACGCCTGCGTCTTCTTGACATCGCCGCACATGTCGGACGCGATCTTGGCCGAGGCGTCGTCGGACAGCGACAGGAAGATCCGGGTGCGGAGCGTCTGGACGAGCGTGCGCCACGCCTCGCCCGAGGGGAGCACGGAGCGGAGCGACGAGATCGACTGCGTGGCGACGATGGGGATGCACCGGCATTGGCGCGTTAGGGCAAACGCCTTCTCGTCGCCCGACGGGTCGTCCTGTCCGACGGTGGCGAAAGCCTGGTACTCATCGCAGATGAACACGGCGGGCCGCATGTAGCGGTCGGGCCGGAGCGCGGCTGCGGCCGGACGCCGGAGCAGCGCCTGCATCCAGGCGTTCTTGAGGAACACGCCGATGGCTCGGGCCAGCGCCGGGTTCGCGCCGGCGGGCATGTTGAGCGCCAGCACCTTGCCGCCCTCGATCAACTCGGCGAGCGGCGGCAGCCTGCGCCGGAGCCCCGGCATGGGCTGCACGTCCGGGACCTCCTCGTCGTCCCCGCCGTCCGTCCGTGCGGCCGGGGGATCGTCAGGCGGCGGCGGACAAAACACGGCCGCCACGTCCGGCTGGTCGAAGAGCGAGAGGAACACAGAGATGCCTTCGACGATCGAGGTGCGGAGCTTGGCGTCGAGCTTCATCCAGTCATTGCGATACCACCGCTCGACGGCTTCCACCTGCTCGGCGTACTCGCGTCCCACCCCGCTTCCCACCGGCTCCGTGGCGTACTCGACCTTCAGCTCCGCGAGAAGCGCCGCGCGTTCCGGATCGAGGGAACACGCCACCGTGTCGCTGCCGGCCGCCATGTCCCAATCCCAAGCACCGAGCGTCTTCTTGTGCTTGGTGAGAACCTTCGCGGCGGTGACAACCCGCATGGGGCACCGCCGAAGGGCCTCCGCCTTCGCCTCCCCGATCTTGTTCGAGAAGAGCTTCGCGTCGACCGTGCAGCGGTAGATGTCGCGAAGCGTGACCCAGCCGCCGGGCAGGAGCCGGTGGAGTTCAACGATCCAGCGAACGAGGTTCGTGTACGCCTGCTGCCAGAACGGTTCTCGTGACTTGCCGAAGAGCTGGTTGATGAGCGATGCGACGCTGTACGCCATCGAGTAGGAGTCGAGCAGCGGATCGTCGAGCGGGTTCCACTGCCAAGCCCCCCCGAGCCCGATTTCGAGGTAGTCGTCCTCCCGCCCGGCCTCGCTCAGGATGCTCCGGACCTGGTGACAAAAGTCTCCCTTGACTTCGAGCACGAGCGCGCCCGCCCTGCGCTTGGGGTCGTCCGCCCGCCAGTGGAGCAGCTCCCGCGCGAACGGGTACATGCAGGCCGTGGTCTTGCCGGTGCCGACGGCCCCGACGACGAGGACGCCCGTGTAGAGCCCCTTCTCGGGGACGACGAGCCAGGAGGGGTTGTCGCTCTCCCGGGCAACGGTGGGGTGGTGCAGTTCGCCGACGACGAGTGACGGCGCGTCGTCCCTGGGCGAGTTGGGCCAGGCGGGCAGCCTGCCCCGGTTCCGGCGCATGGCGAGCGGCTCCAGCCAGACCCGCGAGACCGAGCGCATCACGCTGCCGGCCAGGACAACGGCCGCGGCGGGCGCGACGTAATACCACGCGCGGATCGCCGCATGGATGCCCGGATCGTTGTGGGCGATCAGGTCCAGAAACGGGTTGCCGCCGATGGGCGGAAACGGCGCGAGGAGCGCGCGCACGGCTGCCACCGTCAGCGCCGCCCCGATGAGGACCAGGGTCCACGGCTTCATCGGCCGGACACCCTTCCCGGAGGGATCTCTGGCACTGGAGCGACCCGTCGAGGCGGGGGGGCGAGTTGTGAAAACACACTCGGCCCTACGCCGCACCGAGCCCTCGGCGAGGCGGGTCGCTCCAGCCACGGCCCCCGTGGCCCGTCCGGCGTCGGGCCGGCGGGCCGCGGTGCCGCAAGACGCCACCGCGCAAGCGGATGGACGGAAGGCCGCATGTGAATCGCCGGGGGCCGGATTCGTGAAACGACCCCCCGCGTCGTTTTCACGCCGCGGTTCGGCATAGGACGCGCTCCGGTCACCGGTAGCGGACCCTTGCGAGGCGCTCGGTGCGCCATGCGGCCCCGCGGTCGATCGATCCGCGCCCGCCCCGGCGCCGCGCCTGCTCCTCCAGCGCGACGCTGCGCTTCAGGGCGGCCTGGAGGCCGCCGAACTCCTCAAGGATGTGGACCGCGCCCTTGAGGATCGCCCGCTCGATCCGGGCGAGTTCCTCGGCCGCACCAATTTCGGACTCGCCGGGACCACCGGGCTCGGACCATCCACGCGTCACCCGCCGCGCCCGTTCGAGCTCCCGTGCAGTGCGCGCCACGGCCACGACCTCGACCGAGCGGCCAAGTCCTCGGAGCGCGCGCCAGAGCCCGCGGTGCGCGCTGCCCCACGAGCGGAGCGCTGTCGAGGTGTCGTGGCCGGGGTCTGCGTAGACGAACAGGGCGCGTGCGGAGTCGAGCGCGACCGGCAGCTTCACGGGGAAGTAGCGCCGGGTGGTACGGGCGGCTCCCCGGTACACGCGCACGGGCAGGAGCGAGCGCTCGAGGCCGAGCGCCTCGAACGCGGACACCTTCTCCTGTTCCGTGGGGAGCCAGGGCAGGTCGGTGTGCTCGATCACGTAGTCGAGCGAGAGCAGGCGGCGCAGAAGCACTTCGGTCGAAGCGCCGCGGCGGTGGCGGATGTGCTCGGCTCCGAGCGCCCGGTACACGGGACGGGCGAAGATCCGGCCAACCCGGCCCATGCCGGCGACGCCGGGCTCCGTCTCCTCGCTCGCGACGCGCTCGGCGATCAGCCCGTGGACGCCGCGCCGGACCTGTTCCGGATGCGCGTCCATGAACCGCGCCCACTGCGCGCGGGTGAACACGCCGCTGTGCAGGCAGACCAGCGCGATCCACTCGGCCTTCCTGCCCGTCCACCCGAACGCCTCCAGCGCCTTCTCGCGTCCCTTCAGGTGCGCGATCATCGCCCGTCTCCCGTCACGAGCGCCCGGTCGGCCCGCATGTAGGTGACTAGGAGCCCCATCGGGTTGTGAACGACGAGTTCGTTCGGGATCGAGTCGAGGAACTCGAACCGGAGCGTGAGCGACCAGCGCTCGCGGCGCAGCTCCTGTTCGCCCCTCAGGTGCACGAGGTCGAAGTCCGCCGTCGCGCCGTGCGGCGGCTCGGGCGCGGGGTGGATGCGGAGCACGACCTGCTCGACCTCGGTCTCGGTGTCGGCGGTCCCCGCCGCCACGCTCGCGACCTCCGCGCCGTCCCTCTGGAACGCCGCGTTCGCCAGGTCCGTCGACAGGAACCGGAGGCTGCGGGTCCAGTGCTCCTCGACGGTCGCGCGGCGGCGCGAGTGGAAGTCGTGGACGAACCGGTTCAGGAAGTATTTTGTTGTCGGATCGAGCGGATCGGCCTGCGCGGTCGCGGCCTCGTAGGCCAGCGCCTCGGCGCGGCCCACCTCGTCCACCCGGACGACGATCGGCTTGGGCGGCTCGGCGCCCGCGATCCGAAGCAGCACGAAAACGCCAAGCACGATGCTTGCCGAGAGGAAGATCAGGATCGTCCGGAGCTTCCGGTTCGCCTGCACGGCCTCGCCCCAGATCTCGGCGTACTCGCGGCCCGCGTCTCCATCTCCGTTCATTCGCGCTCTTCTCATTCCTGGCATCTCCAAGGATCTCAGACGGGCTTGACGGGGGCGGCGGCCTTGCCGGCTCCCTGCATGACGAGCGCGACGAACCCGGACCCGGCGGAGCCGGAACCGGAGACGAGCATCGAGGCGAGTTCGCCGACCTTGAGCCCGGCCATGAGGCCGGAGACGACGAGCGGCATGAGGACGACGGCCCAGAGCCAGAGCTCGAACGGGTCCGCCGTGCCGGTGCCCATCAGGGCATCGGCGTAGGTCGTGATGTAGCCCATGCCGACGCCCATGAAGACCCTGAGCACCGCACCGGCCACGACGCCGTAGAGCGTGTAGACCATCATGGTCCGGAACCATCCCCAGAACAGGAACGAGAGCGGCTCGAAGAGCAGGAACGCGATGAACACCGGACCGAGCAGGATCGCGATGGCGATGGCGACCTGCGCCCAGATCACCTGCGCGTAGGTCACGCAGAACAGCGCCAGCAGGCAAACCACGAGCGAAGCGCCCATCACGAGCGTGACCAGCGAGGAGAAGATCACGGTCGCGCCCGCCGTCACGACCGAGAGCAGGTTGCCCGTGGACCACGCCGCGCCCAGGTGCGCGGAGTACGCCTGCACGAGCGCGGTCATCTCGGTGTAGCCGGCCGACACCACGTCGGACAGGAACAGGTTCTGGAGCCAGATCCCGCCTCCGGCGACCATGGCCGGGAACGTGAGCCCGACGCCGGGGATCGGGACGACGTAGTAGTGGAGCAGCGTGCGGGGGATCGCGATCCCGATCACGAGCTTGACGATCTCCCAGGGCTGGAACGTGCCGCTGAACGCGATCTTGAGCCCGGTCCAGGCGACCATCACGGCGGCGAGCCCGCCCCACAGTTGAAGCCCGAGCGTGTGAACGTCGGGCGCGGCTCCGCCTACGACGGTGTCGAGCACCACGTCGAGGAAGCTCTTGAAGTCCTGAAGCTGGTCGGCGGGGATCTGCGCCGGGACGTTGGGGTCGATGGACTGCGGGGGCAGTTGCATGGCCGTCGCGCCCTACCGGTAGAACGAGGGGACGCGGAACAGGAGCCCGTCTCGGAGCGCGGCCCGGTTCAGCGAAGCCGCGTTCCGCATCGTCCCGGCGAGCGCGTTCGCCCGCGCCCGACCGTCGTGCCAGCGCCCGAGCCATTCTAGGTGGGCGAGTTCGGCCTGCCTCGCCCGGCTCGCCTCGCGAGCGGCTTCGTGGGCGAGCACTTGGCCGAGCGCCGCGTTGATCCTCCCTTGGCTCAGCGAGGCCGCCACCCCGGCCTGCTGGAGGGCCGTGTTGGACAAGTTCCCATTCGCGGTGAGGTCGCCGAACGAGCCTTGCGCGCTCTCGATGGTCCCGGCGAGCGCCGCCGCCGCGTCGAGGGCCGCGTAGTCGAGCACGCGCTGCCGGTCGGCGGACTCGCGGGCGCTGCGGTGGTTCTCCAGCGCCCGCGTCGCGGCTTGCGGCGGAAGGTTGCTGAACAGAGCGAGAATGTCGGCATCCGACACCCGGTCGGCCGCGTTGCGGGCGGTGCGCCAGTGTCGCGTGAACGAGCGCCCGGTCCCCATCGCGCGGACGGCATCGACCGTCCCTCGGGCTGCGCCCGTGAAGTCGGACCGCCAACCGAGTCCGTCACGCACGAGGCCGACGGGATCGGCGGCGAGGTCGGAGAACGGTCGGAGGAGCGCGTCGATCTCGCCCTTGGCGGCGCGCTCCA
>JAPPMM010000035.1 GCA_028819075.1 Gammaproteobacteria bacterium | reverse complement strand
CACGACCCCACCGCTCCGCTCAGGAAGGCCGCACCGCCGAAGGTGTCGTGGACGGCGCCCGCCCATCCCCCCACATCCCAGCCCGCGGCGTTGGTGCTCGCGCGCCCAAGCAGGGTGAGCGCCTCGCCGTCACCGATGCGGGCGGGCCGCGCGACCACCTCGAACTGCGTGAACGCCCCCCGGTAGTAGCGCAGGCGCGCGGCGTCCACGCCGATTCGGTACTCGCGGAAGGGATCGGAGGGGTCGAAGGGGGAGAAGGGGTCGGCGGGGGTGAGGACCAGGGTGGTCGCCCACGACACCGGCTGCCGGCCGACGGTGAGGTCGGCGTTGGCGCCCAGGTCGAGACGCAGGTTCAACCGGTCGAAGCGGTGCCGCCAGTCCGCGCGCGGGCCTGAGTGGAGCTCACCGTCCAGCGAGAGCCAGTCGCCTCCGGAGACCGCCCCGGCGGCGGTAAAGAGCTGTGCGCCGGGGGCGCCGGCTTGACGTAACGTCAGGGTTTGCTCGTACGCGGCGTCGAGACGCAGCGGCCCGGGCGACGCGTTCCACATGAGGCGCAGGCGCTGCACGTCCGACGCGCCCGCAGGCCCCAGTACGCTCTCCTGCACATGCGTGCCGACGTTCAGGTAGTAGCCGGAGAGGCCGGGCTGCTGGGCGGCACCAGGCAGGGTGAAGAGCGAGAGGGCCACGACGAGGCAGGGAAGCGGGAGGCGTGGACAAGATGCGGGCCAAGGCCCGCGCCTCATCCGTGCCCGACGGGAGGTCGAACACGTGGCATCGATGAGGCTCGGACCCTTCATGCCACCGCCCGTCCACAGGCCATCTTCGGCCGCCCTCCACTACCCCCACCCCGCGCCGGATTGCCTGTTATCCTCATCGCGTCCGCCTCGGGAAGCGCGTCGTCGGTCCAAAGCCGGCGTCGCCGACCCGGAAACACTATTGGCGCGTGCCGACCGGGTCCAGTTGCGCAGCGCGCCGGCCCCGGTCCCGTCCGAGCCATGAACGATTTCGCCCGATCGACTCGCCGAGGTCCTGTTCGGTGATCACACGGCATGGGCTTGCGTCTCAGTGAAGACCGCTTGCGTCTCGTTGGAGACCGACATCATGGTACCGAGGGGTGGTGTTTCTGAACCCCGCGCTGATCGGATACCCCATGAAAGCTGATATCAGGGTGCCCGGAGCCTACGCGGCGGGATTTGAAGCGGCCCGGGCTCGCGACCCGGAACTGGCCGAGGCCTACATCCGGCACACAACCGTCGGTGATCCGTTGGCCGACGCCGTGATCGGCGATCTGGGCTCTCTGACGCCGGAGGAGATTCACGAGACCCTGGCCGAGGCACTCGAGGGACCTGCCACTCCTCGCGCCGGGGTCCCCGAATCCCTTCTGGAATTCATCGCGCAGGCCAGTCAGGTACCGGACTGGTTCGACAGACGGCGCGCGCGTGTCGCTTCGCAAGCCTTCCTTCGCAATTCGGACATCGTCCTTGCGGGCCTCGTGGGCGGCAGCATCGTGGAGGGCTTCTCCACGCTGATCAGCAAGTCCTTCCGGATCCGGGGACGGCTCGTGGTCGCGGCCATACGGCGCCTCAAGCACAACGGCATGCAGCTCGTCGAGCAGTACCTTCCGGGGGGGATGGAGCCCAGGGGGGATGGATGGAGGCTCACGCTCCGGGCCCGCCTGGTGCACGCTCAGTCCAGGTATCTCCTCAACCACTCCGACGAATGGGACCATGAACGGTACGGCATGCCCATCAGCACCGCGCACGTGCTGCTGGCCGCGAGCGCCTTTTCGGGCCGGCTGATGCAGCATGTCGCCACCCTTGGGGGTGACTTCACGCGGGAGGAACGTGAAGCCTTCGTCCACGTCTGGCGTTACGCCGGTCTCCTCTTCGGCATTCCCGAGGAGCTTCTCTTTCGGGACGAGGCTTCGGCGGTCCGCACATTCGAGATCGGATCCATGTGCGAGCCCCCCGCCGACCTCGACGCGATCATCATGGCCAACAGCGTGGTGAACAGCGCGCCCATCATCGTAGGCGTCAAGGTCCCGGCGGAACGCCGAGTAATGGCCCGCACGGTCACGCAGGCTTCCCGCGAACTGATCGGAGACGAACTGGCGGACTCGTTCAATTTCCCGCGCCGGAAACGCAAGGTGCTTCCGTGGCTGCGGTTCAGGCACCGCACCCGCCGAATCGTCGCCAGGCTGCTTCCCCGTCTCGGGGCGAAACACGACCAGGACCGGTTCGAATCCTTGATGGAGTTCGCGAGCTTCGACGAGTTCGAGCACTCCTACAAGCTGCCTACCGCTCTCCACGACGAGCAGTCGTCGGACTGGTAGCAGCCGGCCCGCGCGCGGTGCGGGCTGGAATCCTATCTGCGGATCCGCTGCACCTCCAGCAGCCGCCGGCGCACCTCCTCGGCCGTCCCCGCTTCCTCGAGATCGCTCCAGAGCCTCTCGATGGTAGCCGCGTCCACATACCCCGGAACCGTCGTGCGCCATCCCTGCTCGGCCCGATAGCGGTCCACGGCATCCACGGCATCCTGCGTGTAGGCGTTCCAGTCGTCATCCTGGGGCGAGACGTCGTCGGCGTTCGGACGGTAGTAGCCCAGCTCGTGCAGCATGAGCTTGAGCTGGTACACGTCGCGGCCCACCTCCTGCTGCAGGATGCGGAAGCCCAGGGTCTCGGAGATGTTGTCGTAGATGCGGCGCATCTCGGCGAGCGGGTCCTCGTGCTCGCACACGTTGATCTG
>JAPPMM010000034.1 GCA_028819075.1 Gammaproteobacteria bacterium | reverse complement strand
ATCTAACGTGAAACACGCTCGAATGGGTACATCAGGGGTACAGGGTATGCTGGCTCCCGGCAAGTAGAGGGCCGGGAGCCAGCCCGGTGGTCGCCCTCAAAGCGATCGCCGAAGACACGGAAGGACGATCTCGAAGGCGAGGTCCAGATCGCCGGAGATAGCCACGTCGGCGGCTCGTAGGGCCGCGTTCGCCGAAACCCGGCTGCGGAAGACTACGTAGTAGTAGGAGGCGGTCGTACCCGAGGTCGGATCGACTGGTCGGCAAGTGTGTCATGCCGGAGCGCGGTCGTCAGCGCCCGGCGCTCCGGCTTACGGCCGCACCGGAGCGTGAAAAAGACACGGTGGGTCGTTTCACACTTGGGCTCTCCGGCGATTCACAACGGCCCTGCCGCCTATCCGCTGGCGCGGCAACGTCTTGCGACCCGGCCGTCCGGTCGCCCGTGGCACACGAGCGGTTCGGGCCGTGGTGGGAGCGACCCGGCAGTCCGAGGGCCTGCTACGGGTTCGGGGGCAGGTGTGTTTGCGCACCCCTGCCCCGAACCTTTCGGGTCGCTACCGAACCAGCGATCCCTACGCGGGAAGGCGGTGCGAGCACTGCTTCGAGGCGACTCAATCCGGAGACGCCCACTCTTCCAGCACGGGTTGCGACCTGGTCGTGTGCATGGATGAACGCGGTCTCCGGTCGCATCGGCCCCTTCATCCGTGAGCATCTTATGAACGGTGTCCGGCAACAGGTCCGATTCCTCCTTTCTGAGTCCGGTTGTCGCCTGCCCGATGCCTGCGCCAACTAACCCTGCTCCATGGACCGCCGTGCCCTGGCTCGGTCTCACCCGGTTCACGACTTCAGCGACTAATACCAGTAGCGGTGATCTCGAAGGTTGACCCTGAATCGGGTGCTGCCTCGATTGAGCCAGACGCGCGCGACGCGATTCCTCCATTCGAGCAACGCCCACTCGGTTTCTCCGCTTCTGGCAGGAGGCCCGTGGGCTTCGCTGATTCGCGCCTCGATCACCGATGACATGTCGGGGTCGAGATAGATCAACTGGATCCTTCCAACGCGACCACGGTCCGGCTCGATGCCGACCGCAATCGAGTCGGTCGTCCCGAACAGGCCCTCGGTTCGACCGATTACGGTAAGCGCACCGGACCTGCGCGGCATCGTCTCCAGCGATTCGGGAAGCGGCTCGCCAAGCGCGATGGTCGCACCACCGACCAGCTGTACGGCGCCCGGCACCGAACGCATCACGGAACTGGGAACGGGGGGTGGAGAGTCGCAAGCCACCGGGGTCAGCCCGACCGGGCGGATCCAGGCCCGCTCCCCAAGGTTGTCCGAGTGTGTGTTGGCCTTTCCCGCCCATGCGCCCCCGCCAAGCGGCATCAGGTGCGCCACGACGCCATGGAAGCCCGTGGAGAAAAAGAGCCTGAGCGTGTCGTTACGAACGCGGTGGGTCATGTACAGGTGTGGGGTCGGGATGGCATCCGCGGGCACGATGATCGGCCCAACGTTGCCGAGATACGGAGTGTCGTCGGGCGGAGCGGCCAAGCGAAGGCGGGGCGGAACCTGGTAAAAGGCCGAGTCCAGGCCTTGGGAACTGGGGATAGGCTCCATTCGCACCGTGGCCATGTCGTCCCGGAACCGACCGCCGGGTGCCTCCGTCCACTCGCCCTCGGCGACATCATAGCAGCCGAGCATGCGCGCTTGCGCCAACTGTGCCGACACCTGTCCCGACCAGACCGCGGACACCAGAAACAGCGCGACGAGGCGGATGGCGCGCGTATCTCGTCCCAGCGCGCCCCCGGCCCTCGGGACGGGATGCTCCTTCACCGAGCCGATCCGGGATCCCAAATGATGCTCCCAACCTCTTCTGCCGGATGAATGACCACGACGGGGTTCTTCCTGATCGCACGCGAACTCGTCCGACCGCTAGCAAGCCATTCGCGAACGCAATCATGCGGATCCTGTCCGTTCTCGCAAGGAATGGATCGTCCGAATAAGTCCACGCCCCGTCCGCGACGGTGTGCATCGTTGGGGTGCCGACCAAACCGGGAGGGCCCGAAATCCCGCTTGGCGTGTCGGCGGGAGGGGAACGGTCGCTGGCGTTTCCGGAAGAAGGCCCAGACATCGAAGTCCTTGACTCCGCGATCCCGGTGGACGAAGTGCCCGGCAGCACCTTGGCAAAGGCAAATGACCATCAGGCGATCCCGGTAGCCGACATGCTTGGGGTATCGTTGGAAGAAGTCGTCGAGGTCACCGATCGCGATTTCGGCGAGCCTGTGAAGATGATGCCGCTCGATCTTTTCCCCCGAACGCTCCGTCACCGTACTCGCGGCGGTCTGTTCGTGTCCGGTCATCAGCCCGTGTCAACTCGTGTGCGGAATCTGTTTGGGTGATCCTGCCCCGGCGCTTCGCGCACTCCGGGGGCAGCCGCCGAGCGGACACATTTCCGCGCCCATGGCCCAGGCGCGCGGATGCCGTGCGGGGGTTCGGGGGCATCCCTCAACCAGAGTTTTTGTGAAACAAAATAACATCTGGCTCCTCCGAAACCCCGCAAAGCGGGGACCATTGCCCGCGCCGCGTCCGACCAGCGGGAGGCGCTCGCTGGCTTACCTCCGGACAGCAACCGACGGCTGCCCCGCAAGCCAAGTTCGCGCGCTCGGCGCGTAAGCGGGTCGCGTCCCTCCGCCCCTTCCCCGGGAAGGCCGGCGCATCAACAAGACCAAGAGAGACTAGCCGAAAACCCCCGGCTCCGCGAGCTTTCGTTCGCGCAGATCGTGCAGTCCGTCAATCGAGAGGAATCGAATGATGGCACGCACGAGAAGAAGCCGCCGGAGCTACGGCGCCGGCGAGTGGGGCCGGAACAGGGTGAGGGTGTTCCCAGATCCGAAAACCGGCCTGTTCCAGCTTGAGTGGCGCGAGAACGGCCGAAGGCTGAGCCGGTCCCTGAAGCACCGGGACTGGCCGCTGGCGAAGCGGCAGGCCGACGAGTTCGCCGCCGGGTTCGTTGGCTCGGACCTGAACGGCGAGGCGGAAGTCGAGCCCGAACCGCTCACGCTGGACAAGCTGTTTGAAATCTACGGTGAGGAGGTGACGCCGACGAAGGCGGAGGCGTCCCAGCGCTCCGACCGGGCCGCGACAAGGATGTTCCTCCGGTTCTTCGGACGGGACCGGAGTCCCGAGACGCTCTCCCAACGCGATTGGGATCGGTTCATCCGGGCGCGGAGGTCGGGCAGGGTCGGCCCCAGCGGAAGGCCGGTGTCCGACCGGACCATCGAGCACGACCTGAAGTTCCTGATCGCCGTGCTCAACTGGGCGTCCAAGTCCCGGGACGAGCGGGGCAAGCTCCTGCTCGCGTCGAATCCGCTGAGGGGTCTCAGGACGCCCACGGAGAAGAACCCCACGCGGGTGGTGTTGTCCGAGGAGGAGTACCAGGCGCTTCTCGGGGTGTCCCAAGAGGTGGACTGGCGCTTCCGCGTCGCGCTCGTGCTCGCTCACGAGACGGGACACCGGATCGGGGCCATCCGTCAACTCCGGTTCTCGGACATCGACTTCGAGGGCGGTGTGGTGCGGTGGAGAGCCGAGCACGAGAAGACCGGCTTCGAGCACCGGACGCCGGTGACGGCGGAAGCGTTGGCCGTTCTTGAGGAGGCGCGGGAGAGGAGTTCCGGGCATGACGACGCTCCGGTGCTGCCCGCGCCGACGGATGGCTCCAAGTGCGCAGGGCGGTCCTTGGTGCGAGCTTGGTGGTACAAAGCCCAGACGCTGGCGGGGCTCGAACCGAGGCGCGGGAGAGGCTGGCATTCGTTGAGGCGGAAGTTCGCTTCCGACCTGATGGACCAGCCGCTCAAGGTGCTCTGCGAGTTGGGCGGCTGGAAGACCGCCAAGACGGTACTTGAGTGCTACCAGCGAGCCGACGAGGGACAGCTTCGGAAGGCACTGGACGCCCGCCGGAGATCTCGAAGCTGAGGCTCACGAATCGGCGGGAGTCAAACAGCGAGAATTGAGCGCACCAATCCCGTAAGCTCAAGGAATCAAGGAAGATCCGATCTTGAACGACACCGCCGTTACGTCAGGCTTCGCGCCCGGACTGGTCCAGCCCGGCCGAGGGCAAGTTGTCCGACCACATGAAGGGCCAGCGGCGCATCATCCGGGAGGCGTTCGCGGGGTAGGCGCCCTTCCTCACCAGCCCACCGCGTAGGCAACGCGCCGGGGATCCGCTCCGGCCATGAGCGTCCCGGTCCGGGCATCCAGCGTGATCCCCTGGATGCTGCCGAAGGCGTATCCGGGCGACAGTTCCACCGCGTATCCGAGTCCCTCGAGCGTCCGGACGACGCTTTCCGGCAGTCGATCCTCGAGGCTGAACCGAACATCCGCTCCCGGTTGGTAGAAGTTGGGCTCGCCGCGCAGCGTGAAGCGGGGCGCCGCGATGGCCTCCTGGATCGGCATCCCGAAGTCGAGCAGGTTCACCAGCACCTGAAACTGGGTCTGGCCGATCGTCTCGCCGCCCGGCGTCCCCAGGGCAGCATGGAACCGCCCGTCGCGAAGCACGATGATGGGCGAGTTGTTGAGGATCGGAATCTGCCCGCCTCTCACATAGTTCACGTTGTCCGGGTAGGGAGCCGTCGAACCGATGCGGGTGCCGTTGTTGAAGGTGAGGCCGGTATTGCCGACCACCACCCCCGTGCCGAAGCCTCCGCCGTGCGTGGGCGTGGCTGCGATGACGTTGCCGAAGCGGTCCGCAATGGAAAAGCTGGTCGTGCTTCCCTCGTACGACTGCTCGGCAAAGTGGCGCCGTGAGCGCTCCTCCACCCCCGCGCCCCCCGCGCGCCCGCCCGGCTGGAGCACCTCGACCCGCGCCGGATTCCCGGCCCCCGGGTACGCCATCACCTGCGAAGGATCGATGAGGGCCCGCCGCGCCGACGCATAGTCCTTCGAGAGCATCTCGTCGACGGGCACGTCCACCAGAGCCGGATCCGCCACGTAGGCGTAGATGTCCGCCTTCGCGACCTTGATCGCTTCGGCCAGCAGATGGATGGTCTCGGCGCTTCCGGGCCCGAGCGCCCCGAGGTCGAAGCCCTCGACCAGATTCAACTGCATCGTCACCTCGAGACCGCCCCGGGACGTCGGCGGACTGGTGTACACGTCGTAGCCCCTGTAGGTGGTGTGCACCGGTTCCGCCCAGATGGGCTCGTAGCGCGCGAAGTCCTCCATGGTGAAGTCGCCGCCGTTCTCGCTGTAGAAGCGCGCCATCTCCTCGGCGATGTCGCCCCGGTAGAACCGGTCGAAGGCGGCCTGGAGCGCGTCCGAGCGCGACTTGCCGGCCGCCAGCGCCACCTGTTCGGCCTCGACCACCTTCCGGAGCGTGTTCGCCAGGTCGGGCATGCGGAAGTCCTCGCCCGGCTCCGGCACCCTTCCGAGCGGCAGGAACATCCGTCGGCTCGACGGGAAGCTCTCGAACAGCTCCTTGTGCGACTCGATCGACGCCACCACCGATGGCTCGATGGGATGGCCGTTCTCGGCGTAGTCGATGGCCGGGGCCAGCACCTGGTCCAGGCTCATGGTGCCGAAGCGATCCAGAAGCGCGATCCATCCCCCAAAGAGGCCCGGGACGACACCCGCGTGGATCCCCTTGTTCAGCTCGTCGGCCGTGCGCCTCGCGGGATCGATGGCCAGGGGAGCGGCGCCGGTGGCCCCGAGCGAGTACACGCGGTCGGAGACGCGGTCGTAGATGGTCACGAACCCGTTCCCGGCCATCCCCGACATCTGGGGCCGCACCACGTTCAGGGTGGCGAGGGTCGCGACGGCGGCATCGGCGGCGTTGCCCCCGGCCATGAGCATGCGCAGGCCCGACATGGAGGCCAGCGGATGCCCGGCCGTCACCAGGCCGTTGGGACCGGGCACCGCGGGCCGATGCGCCGCCCGGTCGAGGTGCCGCGCCAAGCCCCTGTCCTGGGCTGCTGCACCCGGCGGAAGAAGGAGGGCAGCCGCGGCAAAGAGCGTGATTATCGGGATCGGAAAGCGACCCATCAGATCCTTCCTTTGTGAGACGTTGACGAAGGAGCGCGGGCCGGAACTGCGAGGTCCGGTCGGCAACATTGTACACAGTAAGCCGACCGGGGCAACGGAGACACTCCAGGCCCGTACACAGGCAACCGGGGGTGGGTCACCGGGCGTTCGTGACGACCCGGCGGCCCACTCCCGGAGGGGTGCGGCGCAACCTGCCCGCCGCCCCCGGCTTCCAACCCGGTCCTATCCGCCCAGGTTCGGGTTCGTGGCGCGCATGACCTCGCTGAAGCCCCAGCAGGTGGCGCGGTTCTGACGCAGTACTGCGTCGCCCATGACCGCCGGCAGCGTAGCCTGCACGTTGTCGATCATCTGCTGGATGATGGTGTCGTCGGCTGGCGTGTAGCCCCCGGGGAAGAACTGTGAGAGCTGGTTGAGCCGGTAGAACTCTCCGCCGCGCCGGGCCTCGAGCCACATGACGATCGCCCTCTCGAGGATCAGCGCCTCGAAAGCCTCCTCCGCGCTCATGGCATCCCACGCCGGTACTCCGATCCCGGCGCGCGCGGCGTTGATCATTTCCAGTCCCTGTTGCCACTGGCCGCCCCGGATCAGGGCTTCCGCCTCGATAAGCCGCATCTCCGCGCCCTTGGTCAACGGTACGTCCGACGTGCCGTCAGGGTATTTCTCCACGGATACCAGGGGCGAGATCCCGTCACCACCGGCGCGGTTGGCGTCCTGCGAGGGAACCCGCGGATCCCCGGTCTCGACGTAGTAGTCCCGGAACCAGGTCAACCCGACCGTGACGTTCCGCCGCGGATGCGTCTCGTGCCAGACGGCGTTGGTCTGCCGGCCACCCTGGGCAACGTCGTTGAATTCGGCATACCAGGCGAAGTCGGTCGGAACCTGCCCGGCGTCCGCGACGGCTCCGCTCAGGTCCCCCAGGATCAGGCGAACCGAGGCCCGCCCACCGTACCCGGCGTACGTCAGGTCGCTGGCGCCGGCGGACATGCCCACCCCTATGGCTTCGGTGAAGTGTTCCTCCGCCCTCTCGTAGTATGCGCTGCGCGGCATGGGGGGGCCGTTGTCGAACACGGCCTCGCAGTGGATGTCGCCCAGCAGCCGGTTCGAGAACCCGGCCCACAGCCGTGCCTCGGCCATGAGCGCGCTGCTCTCGACCCCTCCGCCCGTTTCCCTCATCCGGCGAATGCCGTCCTCGGCCACCCACCGGGCCGCGTGAGCGTTGTTGGTCCAGTTGTTGTAGTCCGGCCGGTCCGCGGGAAGTATTCCCCTCGCCGCGAAGAGGTCGGCCTCGCCCGAAGTGCCGGCCCAGATCTCTCCGAAGAGGACGGCGAACCGGACCGCTCCGCTGTTCGCTCCGTTCAGGCCCAGGGAGAAGTCCCCCGCCATCCCGTTCACCACCGCCTGGAAGGCGTCCTCCCGGTTCAGGTTCTCGTCGAGGATGTTCCCCGGGTTCGTAACGTCGCATCCGGTCGCGGCCACGACGGCCGCCAACAAGGCAGACACCACGCGGCCTCTCGACCACCGTGGGGTGCCTCGTCTCCCCCGTCCTCTCGCTCCTTCCACTCTGTCTATCTTCATTTTCAACTCTCCTCTGGAATCATCGGTAGTCATTGTGGTCGGCCTCAGAACGACATCCGGAGCGAGAAGTCAAACCGCTGAACCGGTGGCAGCAGGTAGTTCTCGTTCCGGGTCAGCTGAGGTTCCCCGGCCGTGTTCCAGGTCTCGGGATCGAGGCCCCAGTAGTCCGTGATCTTGAAGAGGTTGGTTGCCGCGGCGTGCAATGCGAGAGAACTCAATCCTCCGGGCACCAGGCTCTGCGGCAGGTCATAGCTGACCGCAAGACTCCGGAGCCGGAAGAAGTCGGCGTTGGTGGTGAGCGAGCCGCGGTCGGGCCGCCCCTTGCACCGGGACCGCTCAAGGGCGGTGACGTCGCTGAGGTTACCGGCGGCCATCTTCTGCTGTATGTCGAAGCAGGCGGGCCAGGTGCCCCGCTGGGTGTTGGCTTCGGCGGTGCGGCTGAACAGCAAGTGCCCTTAGAGACGCATCTTGTTTTGGTCGTGTAACTTGGGAG
>JAPPMM010000033.1 GCA_028819075.1 Gammaproteobacteria bacterium | reverse complement strand
CTGGGACGCCGGAGCATGTGGAACTGGAGGCGCGTGTCGGAACCGAGCCCCGACAGCAACCGCTGCCAGAGCCCGAGCACCCGGTCGATCTGCTCAGGCGTGCGCCCGTCCACTGCGGCGGGCCGGATCCGGCCCGCCGCGACCAACTCGCCCGCACGGGTCAGACAGGTGCGGCCATCGTCGAGCCAGCCCCAATAGGGCAGCTCTTCGGCCAGCGACCCCGCCGCCTCGTAGGCCCGGCGTTCCTCCGCGACCCTCACTTCGAGTCCGTCCGGATGCGGAGATGCCAGGGCTCGTCCGCCCACTTGCCCGGATCGAACCGGGCCGGATAGCGGGCCGCCGCGCGGAGGACCGCGAGCATCGCCGGGTCCCTCCGGCCCGCGAGCCAGCCCGCGCCGTAGCAGCCCGCGAACACCAAGCCGCCCGCCACGAGCGAGGCCGTCGCGTTCCACACCGCGACCGCAAGCGTCGCGCCCAGCAGGAACAGACGCCGCTCCACGCCCAGCACCGTCAGCGGGCGGTTCAGTGCCGCGTAGCCCGCCCAGCGCGTCAGACCCCGCATCAGAACAGCCAGCCGAGGAAGTTCACCGCGCCCACGGCCATGCCGATCCCGAAGATGATCCCCGCCAGCGTGCGCTTGCTCCCGCCCTCGCCGAACGCGAACATCAGCCCGCCCACCACGATCGCGATCAGCGACAGCCCCCGCGCGATCGGTCCCGTGAACTGCGTCTGAAGCTCGTTCACCGCGTCCACCCACGGACTCGTGCCCTGCGCCGTCAGCGCACCGGGCGTCAGCATGAGCAGCACGGCCCACGCGGCTCCCCGCATCGTCGTCAGCAACGTTCTCATCGTTTCCTTCCTTTCCCTGAAGGGTTCAATGGGCGACGGTCTCTCCGACGCCCCGGCTTGCCGCGATCCGTTCGCGGATCCACTGGTCGATCTCTGCCTCGATCCAGCCCTGCACGCGCTCGCCCAGCGCGATCGGCTGAGGGAAGATCCCCTGTTTGACCCACCTTCGGATCGTGCTTCGCGAGAGGCTGGTCCGAGCCTGCACTTCCGACATCCGCAGGAAGCGGGTCGGCGGTCCCATTTGCTGTTCGGGGTTCTCGGTCATGCTTCTCCTCCTGGTCGTGCCTCCCCGTTCGCGTTGATGGCGTCCGCTACGAAGGGCGAGGGGGGAGGATCCCGGGCACCACCTGTCTCCCGGCCGTGGTTGCCGATGAACGCCGGAACCCGGTCCGCCGTCCTGAGCGACCGCGCACATCCGGCCTCGATCCGGCGCGGCAGACCCGGATTGCCCAGTGCCCGCTTGCCCAATGGCGAAGGCCTCAGGCCCGGCCATTCGCGAAACGCGTTCACCCGCGATTTGAATAGCTCCTCCAGCGTTGCCATGACCGCCGTTTCTTCTGCGTCGATGCCCATAACGGTGAATGCGTGTTTTCAAGAGCGTCAACTGCTGATAGATCGGCTAAGTGGTTATGGGGTATCATGATGGGTCATGTTGGGTCAGGCTCTTCGGAAGGCTCCGCCAATGGGGCGGCGAAACACCCCCGTTGGAACTCCAGAAGCGCCATGGGAAGCTCGGCCACACGGTCGGCCCCGGTGGGGCGGAACATGGCCGGAATGGCCGGAAGGGAGGACCGGAGAGACGGGTTGGTCCGTCGTACATCGTGGGCAGGGACACATGGCGGCGGGCGGGGGCCGGGCCGTTCGCTCCCGAGAGTCGCTACAGTGCGGACTCCCCATATATTGATTGGACCGCTTCGACTTGCGACGGAGAACGCGAACGCGATGATACAGCCTGCCTTGGGCGGATCCATGGAGCATGCCGAGGCCACGCCGTTACGGGGGGACGACCTGCTGCACCTCGGCGACCGCGCCGCGGTGGTCCGGTCGCTATCCCGCCTCGTGCGCTCGGATCGGCTCCCGCGCATCCCCCGGGGAGTCTACATGCCGGTAGGGGCAGCTAACCCATGAGTCGCCGCGAGCGGCTGGTCCGGACCATCCTCGGGGGCCGCTCGGACGCGAACATCCGATTCGATGAACTTCGGGCGCTGATGCGGTATCTTGGATTCGACGAGCGCGTGCGCGGCAGCCACCACCTATTCGACAAGGAAGGGGTCGTGGAGATCGTCAACCTCCAGAGGCGGGGCGGCCATGCCAAGCCCTACCAGGTGAGGCAGGTTCGGCGGTTGATCCTCAAGTACAAGCTGGGAGCGGACTGATGTTCAAATACGAGATCATCCTCTACTGGAGTAACGAGGACGAGGCGTTCGTTGCGGAGGTGCCGGAGTTGCCCGGGTGCATGGCGCACGGTGCCGACCAAGAGACTGCGCTCGGCAACATCAAGGAAGCGATGCAGTTCTGGATCGACCGGGCGCGGGAGTTGGGGAGGCCTGTCCCGGAGCCCAAGGGCGAGCGCCTCATGCTCGCCTGACGGCGCAGACTGGTCAACCGCGTGCGAGGGGGTGCCCGGATTTTGCTTTGGCCCGGCCTATCGTGCTGGGACTCCTTCAGCCGTCCTCGAATCCTTGGGTCTCGAACCGGAGTGTGCGTGCGTTTTCGGTAACCGTTCGCACAACATGGTCCGGCGCGCCATCCGGTAGCTCCGCCTCGATCTCAAGCGTTAGTGAAACCTTGGAGCCGACCAGACCGCTGAGATGGGAGACCACCTCCTCGGCGACCTGTCCCACGACCTTGCCTGCCCGGATCGGATCGATGCCCACGCTGCCGTGGAACCGTATTGGGCGAGCGCGCGTTTCCGATCCGGTCTCGTTTCCGGCTCCCGCCTGCGTGTCAGTGCCGTCCCCGGCGTCCTCCGTTGCTGTTTCCTGAGTCGGCGGTGTCGGCCTTTCCGCATCCATCTGCTTCCGGGCGATCTCCGGGCGAACGACCAAACCTGGACCATCGGCGGGCAGGGGAGACAGGGCCTGGCCCGCACGAAGCCCGAGGTATCGTCCCTGGTCCTCATCGTAGCCTTCGGCGTAGGCGAAGGTCTCCGTCTGCCAAGTGATCAGATTGACTCCCTCCCTAACCGCTTCCACGATCACCGAGGGATCCTCTACTCGTTGCAAATACGGGTATCGCGAGTAGTGGTCGGCCAACTGGCGAATCTCCACATGGTTCTGCCACAGGGGAACACGATCCAGATCCATCCGCAGCCGGGTACCCCCGTAGCTCGTCACGAGTAGCTCCTCGCGCCGCAGCCTGGCGCTCGCCCGGACCGCCAACTCGCCGGTTCCCGTCAAGCGAAGCGCCTCCCAACTCACCTCGTCCGCCGGCTTGTCCTGGATCGGGGCCAGCAGCCACAGAAAAACCTCCGGGAGCTGGCCCTTCACCCGCCCGTCCTCTGCCTTTAGGCGGTTCTCGGCCTGATTGGACTGGAACGGGTCGAGATTGAGGACCTCCTTCTCCCGGACAATCGACTTCCACGCCAGATACAATCGAACCGCGCTCTCCAAGTCCTGGAGTCGGGTCTTGTCCGGCGCGAGAAACACGACCGCGTTCCGGCAGAGGCGGGGGGCGGTCCCCCTGGAGTCGAGCAAGTGCCGAGCCGCCGCCTCCGCTGGGCTCTTGCCGCCCTTGATGTAGAACGCGTCCGTACCGAGGATGGCGAGCCGTACGCTCGGGTCATCGGGAACGTCCGCCGCCTCCCGCGGGAAGCAGTGAACGCCGTGGAAATCTGCCCGCTTCGCGGCGTCTGCCTGCACCCGGCGCTTGATCTCGTCGGCGACCTTGTCGGGATCGCGCTCCAGCTGGGCCGCCCTGTCCATCGCAAGCTTGGTAACGGTGGGCTGCGTGTCGTACCAGACACGGGGGCCGTCCTGGTACAGGTAGGTCGCCGCTCCGGACAGGCGGCGTAGCGCATCGCCAAAGATCGCGGGCGACTCCCCGGGAAGCACGCAACCGAGCTTCACCCTGCGGTCGTCCATCCCCTTTCTCGCAGCCTCCTTAAGGGGGGCAGACCCCAAGTAGACGGTTCGGGCGACGCGCCGACATGCATTCAGTTTGCCAAGATTGCTGTACTGCCCGTCCATGCGGAGGGGCAGAGAGTTAGCACCGTCCACATCCGATTCGATGATCGGCACCCATCGGTCCGGGAGGTAACTCGTAAGCTCGGACTGCACTCGCGGATCGTCGATCGGCACTAGGGACGGCATGATGAGGGGACTCTTGTCCCCCTTCTCCCACAAGCTGTGAATGACGGCCGCCATCAACCGCAAGACGCCTCGCGTGCGCTGGAATCGGATCAGGGTGGACCAATCTTCGTAAAGCCGGTCGAACACCTCCGGGTGGATTGGGTACGCCTCCTTCAATCGCCGCTCGTACTCGCCGTCCCGGCACTCAACCGGAAACTCCTGGTGTTGCCGTCGATAGAAATCCCCGAAGGCCCTCGCGACGACATCGCGCTGCTTGTACGCCTCGCCGGTCATGGGTGCGAATAGACGTCGCTTCACGATGGCAAAGCCCTCTTCGGCCGTGGCGGGATGCCATGCGGACTCCAGCCGGCCAACTACGTTTCCGAGCCGATCCAGCGCTTCGCGACCGCGCACCCCGCCGACCTCCACATCGTCGGCCCGCGTGTGCGGAGAACCCGCCGTGTCCGATGCCGGCAGACTGATCACGAGGAGGCAGTTCGATGCCGCTTTGGCCGATTCCGTTAGGGTCTGGGCGAACGTGAACTGTGTCTCGAAGCTGCCGGCCGGAAGGTCGCTACGGTCGTGAAGCTGTCTCGCGTAGGCCACCCACTCGTCGATCAGAACCACGCACGGACCGAAGGTGTTGAGCAGGCCGCGAAGGGCGTCGCCGGGGCTCGTCCCCTTCTCGTCGTCGGCCGCGATACGGGCGTACGCGTCGCGTCCGCCAAGCTGCCAGGCGAGTTCTCCCCAAAGCGTTCGGACCACAGTGCCGTCAGGCTTTCGGTCCGGTCGCGCGGGCGAGATCTTGTTGCCGACCAGAACGACCCGCCGAACCTGCGGCAGTCCCTCTACCTTGGCCTCGGCCATGAGTTCATCCACACCGGCGAGGCTCGCTGGCGACGTGCCCGAGAACAAGTGGTACAGGGCAAGCATCGAGTGGGTCTTGCCCCCGCCGAAATTGGTCTGAAGCTGGATGACCGGGTCGCCCGTGCCCGACGTAACGCGCCTGACGGCCCCGACAAGCATGCCGCGCAAACTCTCTGTCAGATAGGTGCGCCGGAAGAACTCCTCCGGGTCGCGGTACTCGGCAGCGCCTTCCCCCATGTAGACCTGCCAGAGATCGGCGGCGAACTCCGCTTGGTTGTATCGACCAGTCGCCACGTCCTGATGGGGCACAACCACTTCCCTCCAGGCGGGAAGAGACGACGACGCGCCGATCTTGAGAGCCGTCTGGGCACCCCGCCGCCGCTCCTGACGGGCTTGTTCGTTGAACCGCAGCCGAAGCAACTCGTTCCTCATCTTGTCCGCTTCGGTCGCTTCGTTGGGTGCCGAGATGGCCGAAAGCAGGCGATGCGTTGAGTCGAGAATGCGCTGAGCGTCCTCGGTGGAAAAGCTCCTCTGGTGAGCCCACCGATTCCGAGCGTCGCGGAGTTCAGACACGTAGTTGCGCTCCGCGTGGCCCAGAGTTGTCCTGAAGACTGCGTTCCACGATTGCCAAATCAGCATGAGTAGAGCGTGGGCGTCCCACTCAGGGATCGGCCGGCCGGCCAGCTTGTGGTTGTCCAGATAGCGTAACGTCTCGCGGGCCGGGTTGGGTCCGGGGTGGGCGGACTTGATCTCGCGTTCGACGAAGGCTCCCAAGCCGGTGCGGAGAAGCTCCATCGCCTTGCCGACGCGTTCGTGGTTGGTGATCGCCATATGTCCGATTAGGTGGTGGAGGTAAGCCGTAAGGCGAGTCGTTCGATCCCGTCCATCATGGCATGAAAGCTCGGTGATCGGTTTCGCTCGCGGGTAAGGTGTTCGGCGAGGAGACGCGCACCGGACACTTTCTGGAACTGCGGGACCAGCTTGGCCAGCGCTTCGGCCGGATGGGCTACGGCGTCAGGCTTGCGAAAGCGCGCTCTGGAGCCGATCCCGCGGAGGGATTCCTTCTCGAACGCTTCGGCCAGCGCGTCCGGCTCGGCCAGATACCAGGCTTCGAGTTCCTGGCAGGCGATACGGACCAGCCAGTCTTCCTCCGGCCGGTCCGAGCAAATTCCGCTAAGGTGGTCCTTGAGACGGAGACAGTCCCCACGGTCGTTGTCCCTCACCACGATGAAACGGACACCGGGTTCCCGCCAGCCGCGCATTTTCCTGGGTATGCTCTTTTCCAGATCAGCCTTTCCGTCGTGGGGCACGCACTGAAACAGCAGACCGGGGAACAGCCGAGGGAGGAGCCCGTCCAGCAATGCCTGCATCGAGTATTCTTCGAGCAGGAATACCACTCGAGTCATCGCGGCCCGGCACCCTTGAACAGTCCCTGCTTCCAAAGCGTGCCCAGCTTGTCACCCTCGTGAACGAGGTTCTGTAGCAATTCATCGGTGGACGCCCGCCGCACGGTCGTATAGCCATTCTCCTTGGCCAGCCAGAACACCTCGTCCAGCCCGGCACCGTTCAGGAAGTAGGGGGAGTGCGTCGACACGAAGACCTGGCCGCCACGTCTCGCGTAGTCCCGAAATTCCTCGACCAGTTCGATCAAAAGATCCGGGTAGAGCTGGTTCTCCGGTTCCTCAACCGCGAGAAGCGGATGCGGCTTGGGGTCATAGAGGAGGATCAGGTACGCGAACATCTTGATCGTTCCGTCACTCACGTAGCGAGCGATGAACGGATCACGGAAGGCGTGGTCCTGGAACCGGAGCACCAGACGGCCATCCTCCGTTGGCTTCGCCTCCACCCGGCTGACGCCCGGGACCCGCATGCCCATCGCCTTGAGGACCCGGTCGAAACAGTCAGGATGGTGCTGGAAGAGGTATTGGGCGACCTGGGCAGCGTTGTCGCCCCTGGTTGAAAGGTGCTCTGCGTACCCCGCCTCCACACTGGGTCTCGCATCCGAGATATGAAAGTTCGAAATGTGCCAGTTCTCGATCAGGCTCCGGAACTCCGACACCACCCGGAAACGACGGAACTGCCCCAGTCCCTTGATGGCCAGCACGCTGGGGTCGTCCAGCTTGTATTCCTCGCGTTCCGCCTGCACACCCTCCTGCCCGTACACCGACTCGTTGGTGATCGCGGATCCCTCTCCACGGCTGAAGTCGACGAAATGCCACGGCTTCCCATACCTCCCTCGGCGATAGCGGAGTATCTCGCGGGCGACGACGATCCGCCCGTCCTGTGTATCGATCTCAAGGATGTAGGTCGCGAGCCGCCCGCCACTCTCTCGAAACTGAACCGTGATCCCGATCGGCCCTTCGCAGCCGCGCGACACCAGCTCTCCGAAGCCGCCACGACGAGCCACCGCGGTCGCCACGTTGTGGGTCAAGGAGTCCTTCAGGAAGCTGAAGACATCGAACAGGGTGGATTTGCCCGAACCGTTGGCTCCCACGACAATCGTGAGCTGGGGGAGATTCCCGAGCTTCGCGTCGCGGAACAGCCGGTAGTTTCGTATCTCGATATTCTCGATACGCATGTCCCGGCCTCCGCTCTGGCGGATCTCGTCGCTCACGAACTCTTGTCCTCGTTACTGGCATCGAACAGCCCCGTCTGCTTTTCGGGGACCTCGGCGCTGGCCAGCCGCCTGATCTCGGACCAGCCCTGAACCAAGCTATTGTATTGCAGCGCTTCCGGGGCGCGCTTCTTCCGTTCCGAGATGGAATAGAGCCTGTAGGCCAAGTCGCGCGCGACATCGGCGACGCTGCCGAGGCGCCTGACGAGACCTGCCGCCGCCTTCTCCCCGCCAGACTCGAGGAGCCGAATCAGGTGGTGGACCATCTCCCAAGTTGTGAGCCGAGTGTCGTCGGACGGATCCCATTCGGAGAGCAACTCGGAAGGCCTGAACAGACGGACCTTGCCCCCGCGAGACTCGAGGATGCCTGCCTCCACCAACCCGCTCACGCTGGTGTTCTTGGCCTTGGACAGCGTCTCCGCCACTCCGAATTCTCCTTCTTCGAAGCCACTCTCCTCGAACCAAGCAAGCGCCCATCGGGTGTCGGCGTCGAAGTCGCCTTCCTGCTCAGCGAGCGATTCGTCGAGGATCTGGTTGATCATCGCCAGCGCCTCGCGAACTTTCATCGGCTCTCCTTTGGCGTCGAGCACCTTCCCGTACCGGGTGTATACGGCCATACCCGGCCCGATGGCGGCCTGGGCGAGGTCAACGGGGGCGATGTTGCCGGATCGCATGACCGCCAAGGCGGTGGGGAGTTCGGAGCGGAGGGCGGTGAGGAATTCGCGGCGTGTGGCGAGAGGGGCATCGGCGGGGCGGCGACGGCAGACGAGAACGATGCTGGACGCGAGCGCGGCTACGTTCTTCTTGAGGTTGCCCGTGTATTCCGTTCGCATTGGCCAAGTTCCTGTAACGCTGAAACCTGCCCTAATCACGGCGGCCAAGAACGTCTCCCAACCAGTGCTCGTGCTCGCTCCACTAGCTCTCTTTTCTGCCTGCTTGAATGCGTAGTAGATGGTGACTGGAAGCGCGGAGTGGGACTGCCGGGCGAGTCGCCCCATGGCTTGGGTCATCCCGTTGAGAAAAAACTCTTCCGCCCTTTCTTTTGTTTCGTGACGATAGGGAGTCGCAACCAACTCTTCAGCCTTCGGCACGGCGAGAGTCGCGAAGAGGCCGGGAAACACGGGCCTCAGCGATCGGCGAAGCCAGATGTAGAAAAAGTCGGAAAGGTCGGCGTATCCGATATTGTCGTAGTACGGGGGGTCCGTGGAAACAACCTTGTAGCGACCGTCCGACCGCGTCGCGGCATCGGCCTGAGATCCAGTACCCGGAACGCCTATGCCCAATTTCTCGATCATCTTTGCCGCCTGTTGGACGCCCAACAAAGCGTTGCCGGACGAGGAGCTGAACGGATTGGTCTCCGTGTAATCCCATACCATCGGAAGAGCTTGGCGTCCAAAGGTAGAAACCAGCTTCTGGGCTCCGGTGTGCCAAGCACAAAGGGAGGACCAATAGTTGGCACCCTTGTCCACCGCGAATGCCAGATACACGCCGACAGCCTCGGCATACGCCCTCGCGCC
>JAPPMM010000032.1 GCA_028819075.1 Gammaproteobacteria bacterium | reverse complement strand
ATCGCGTGGTGGACCAACGCCACCGGCGCGGCCCAGAGTCCCTTCGACAGCTACTTGGCGCTGCGCGGCATGCGCACGCTGTTCGCCCGCACCCGCATCCACGAGGAGAACACCAGCGCGGTCGTCGATCTGCTCGCGTCGCATCCCGCGGTCGCCCGGGTCTACTACCCGGGACTCACGACGCACCCCGGGCACGACCTCGCCCGCCGCCAGCAGTCCGGATACGGCAGCCTGTTCAGCTTCGAGCTGAACGGCGGGCGCGCGGCAGCCGAAGAGCTCCTCGCCCGGCTTCGCCTGTTCACCCTGGCCGAGTCGCTGGGCGGCGTCGAGAGCCTCATCTGCCACCCGGCCACGATGACCCACGCGGCCATGGACGAGGCCGCCCAGGCCATCGCGGGGATCGGCAAGGGCCTGCTCCGCGTCTCCGTCGGCATCGAATCGGCGGACGACCTGGTCACTGACCTGGACCAGGCGCTGCCCGCGTGTCGGGTAGCGGCGCCCGGACGAAGCGCCCATTCGGCCGATGTCGTGCCCATCGGTTCGGTCGCGGGTGAGCCCGGTGTGCCGCGGGCGGGCATCGGGGGAATCGGTTGATCGGCAGGCGTCCCTACATCGCGGTCGGCGTTCGCGCGAGGGTCAACACCTGAGGGTGCTCCACGCCCAGTTCGTCCGTCCAGACCCCGAGGACGGCATCCATGGTGATGTCCATCACCGCGAAGTCGTCCGGTGCCTCCACGGTGCCGAGCCAAGTGCCGTCCGCATCCAGCACCAGCCACGCCTGGGGCCGGCCCTGCTCGCTCCTTCCCCGGTGGAGCTCCAGCCAGACCGCTCCCGAAGGGTCCACAAGGATGTCCGCGTAGGCGGGGCGAGCCGCCGGGGCCGGGAGTTCTTCGATGAACCGGCGAATTGGCGGGGGGAACGTCGCCCCGGGAGGGAGTTCCACGTCGAACTGGGCCTCCCGCTCCGCAGAGACTTCTTCATCAGTCACGCCCAGCGGATAATCCGGAATGCGCAGTATGCGAACCACGTCGCCGATCACCGAGAGTTCCCGCACCTCCATCAGATCTGCCGACCCCACCAGAATCACGTCGCCGTTCGCGGCCAGGTGTCCCTCCCTGCCGAACAACGGAGGACCCAGGATCGGCCGATCGTCGATCATCCGTCGTACTTCCTCATAGCCAGCGATCAAGCCGACGCTGTCGATGCGCGCGCCGCTCAGGTCGTAGCGCAGCAGAGCGCTCGAACCTCGAATGATCTGAGGCCCGGGCTCGATTTCCGTGAGCGAGCGGACTTCCACCAGGACCGTCCCGTCATGAAGGTCGTGAAGGTCGAAAACGCGGTCCGCCACATCGAAGGTGTGCGTCGGCACCAGATCGGGCGTGAACACGGTGACCCGGCCTCGCTGGTCGAGCGCGAGAATCCGGTCCGCCGATGGCTCCACCTTCGAGAGGTTCCGGAACTCGCCCGGCCCGTCTCCGGTGCCTCCGACGGATCCCAGGAATTCTCCGCTTGACGAATAGAGGCGCACCTCCTGCGAGCCCCGGTCGGCCACCACCGCCGATCCATCCGGACGCTGCCGGACGTCGCGCACGCGGAAGAACTCGTGGGAGGGACCGCTCCCCGAGCGCGTCAGGTCGACACGCGGATCCGGATCGATGCTCCACAGGCTGGAATCGCCCCACAGCGGTCTCAGCGCCTCGATGATCCGGACACCCGCGCTGTCTCGCTGAACCACCAGGGACGGAACCGGGTCCGGGACACTGCACGAGACGAGACCGGAAAGGAGCAGGACTGCTACGGACCGGAGAACCGATCTGGCTCGAGGCACGGGCACCTCACCAAGCGAATTCTCGTTCATCATCCCGGTTCGATCCCAAGCGGCCTCGACGGATCTCGGCAAAGGCCCTGGGTCCCGCACGCGGAGCTACCGTTCATTCAAGCTCCTCGCGAGCCCCAGAACCTGAGGATGTTCAACATCGAGTTCATCCGTCCACACGCCGAGGACGGCATCCATGGTGATGTCCATCACCGCAAAGCCGTCCGGCACGGCAACCGTCCCAAGCCAGGTGCCGTCCGCGTCCAGCACCAGCCAGGCCTGCGGCCGGGCCCGCTCGCTCCTTCCCCGGTACAGCTCCAGCCAGACCGCGCCTGACGGGTCCGTCAGAATATCGGCGTAGGCCGGACGGGCCGCCGGAGCCGGAAGCTCTTCGATGAACCGCCGCACAATCGGGGGAACCGGCGCCCCCGGGGGAACCCGTGCGTCGAACTGCGCCGCTCGCTCGGCGTCAATCTCTTCATCGGTGAGACTCAGGGGATAGCCGGGGATGCGCAGGATGCGCACGACATCGCCCGTCAAGGACAGCTGCCGCACCTCCATCAGATCCGCCGACCCGTAGTACACGGCGTTGCCGCCCGCGGCGACGTGCGCCTGCCTGCCGAACAGAGGCGGACCCGAGATGGAGCTGCCGTCAATGACCCGAGGTGCCTCTTCCCAGCCGGCCATCTCTCCGAGGCTGTCGATGCGGGCACCCTCCAGATCGTACCGAAACAGCCCCCATGGACGGCGAATAACGCGAACTGTCGCCTGTAGCTCGGGTCTGCTTGTCGGGTGGTAGACCTCCAGCAGGACCGTGCCGTCGTTCAGGTCGTGAAGGTCGAAGGCACGCTGCGGGACGTCGAAAGTGTGCGTTGGCGCCAGATCCGGCGCGAGCACAGTGACTCTCCCTCGCTGGTCGATTGCCAGGATGTTGTCCGCCGATACCTCGGCCATCCAGAGGCTCCCGAATTCGCCAGGTCCATCTCCGGCGCCTCCGACGGATCCCAGAAACGCGCCGCTCGACGAATAGCGCCGCACTTCCTGCGAGCCACCGTCGGCAACGACAAGGGATCCGTCCGGACCCTGTCTGACGCTGCGGACGCGGAAGAATTCATGAGATGGGCCGCTGCCGGAAAACGTCAGGTCGACAAGCGGATCGGAGTCGATGCTCCACCCGGTGGCATCGCTCCAGAGGGGTCTCATCGCCTCGATGATCCGGACACCGGCGCTGTCTCGCTGAACGACCAGGGACGGAACCGGGTCCGCGGCACTGCACGAGACGAGGCCGGAAAGGAGCAGGACCGCTACGGACTGGAGAACCGATCTGGCTCGAGGCACGGGCGCCTCACGATTGCGGGTGGAGGGTGGGCGGACCGCTCTTGCCAGCGCGGCCAGCGCCAGAGAAGCGAAGGGATCGTAGCGGTCCCAACGGGTCTCGGCAAAGGAGTCCGGAATCATTCTACGAAGATCCTCGTTGACATCCGGGGAACCATCGGCTACACTTCTGACTACGAAGACCTTCGTGAAGTGAGAGCCCGGAGATGGGCTCCGGAGCCGGGAATCGTTCCCAAAACCAGCGAGCGCGATAGTTACATCGGGCGACAGCTGGACGGTGCGGGGAGAGCAACATGGCGAGTGAATC
>JAPPMM010000031.1 GCA_028819075.1 Gammaproteobacteria bacterium | reverse complement strand
GCTGATGGCGGCGACCGCGAGGGCGGCCCCCGACCTCAAGCGGCTGGCGGGCGTTGCGCGGACGGGGCGCAAGCTGGCGAAGCCGGTCCTTCACTACTCGCTCAGCTGGGCACAGGACGAGACGCCCGGCAAGGGGGAGATGAGCCGGGCGGTGGACGAGAGCTTGGAGGCGCTGGGGCTGGTGGGCCACGAGGCGCTGATCGTCGCCCATGAGGACACCGAGCATCCCCATGTCCACGTGATCGCCAACAGGGTCGATCCAGAGACCGGGAAGGCGGCGACGCTGGACAACAGCAAGCTCCGGCTGTCGCGCTGGGCCGAGGGCTACGAGCGGGAGCAGGGCCGGATCCGGTGCGAGCGGCGGGTCGAGAACAACGAGCGGCGTCGGGCGGGCCAGCAGGTGCTTCGCCCCCCGGAGGACCGGCCGCGCCACTGGGCGCGCGTCCGGCGAGAGGGGATGCAGCCCGGGCGGGCGCGGCGAGCCAGGAAGCCGCGCCGCGAGGATCAGGTCGACTTGGAGGCATGGCGGCATGGCGAGGCGGAGGCTTGGGAGACGGTCGCGGACGGGCGCGAGTACAGCTTCCAGCACCTTGAGGCCCGGGCGCGGAAGGAATGGGCCGAACTGCACAAGCGGCAGGAGGAGATGCGGCAGCGGCTCCACCGGGAGAGCCGCACCGTGCTGGGGCGGCTCCGGATCTGGCGGCTCGATCGTTCGCTCAGGGAACTGGCCGGGGCGATCCGGGGCCGGAGAGATCTGGTCGAGGGCTGGCGCGAGGATCTCGACGGGTATCACAGGGACGAGCGGGCCGAGTTGGGCAAGGCACACGGCGAGCGCGCCCGGGAGATCGAGCGCGGTTGGGGCAAGTTCTACCGAAACAGGCTGGTGGAGGCGGAGCGGCGCGCATGGTCGGTGCGGGCGACCATGAGGGAGAGGGAGCGCGAACAGACACGGGAGCGGGAGCGCGAACGGACCGTCACCCGCATTGTTGTCCCGCGACCGCCCCGGTCCCGAGGCCCCGAGCGTGGCGGGGGTGGGTTCGAGCGATGAGCCTTGCCCCCTCGCCCATCGCGCAGCGGATCGTCCGAAACGGTCGATCTGGTGCCGTACGCTAGCCCATTCGTGGCATGAACGGCCGAATCAGGGTATCATGGGATTGCGGTTTTCCGTTCCCCCTCACTCTCGGTTTCCGCGCTCCCACCGGCGGGATCACGGGCCATTTCCTGTACCTTGGAGAGGACGTCTTTGCGCCGAGCTATCGATTCTCAGACTCCGTACTTGGAACGAGTTGCTCAACTGATCCCGGCAGAGGTCGTCGCGGCTCACTTGGGCGTCCAAGGGCTGGTTTACAGCCAAATCACGATCCGGGATCTCGCCATCGAGATATCTGCGGGAGTGCTGTTAGTCCTTCTCCCCTTCTATCTTTGGAGGTCAGGCGTTACGAAAGTGAAGCAGATCGCCCTGACCATGGGGAGCTTCGTGGCATGGGTTCTCGCGGTCAGCCTTCCCGTCCATCAGAGATCGGGGCTGGATCCGATTTGGGGATCGGTCGTCCTGATCCTGTGGTCCATCGTGGCTGCTGTCGCGGCTCCTAGCGCAGCCGGGTCCATTCCAGATGCCGACGATAAGGCAGTAACTGGCGGAGGGTGACTGCCATGAGGTACGTCTGGCTTTGCCTCGCGCTGTCGGCACCGCTGCTAGCTGTCCCGCCGGTTCTGGCACAGGATTTTCTGGAGCCCGACCGAATCACTAATCGCACGCGATTCTACGCATCTCCGGTTGGAACTCTAGCTTACCTTCCGCAAGTCACTAGGTCGGAGGACGCCAAGTACGCGGGCCAATGGGATGTGCTCGTCGAGAGCGGACGTTACAGGATGGCCCCAAGTGGTCAGTATTGCTTCGTCCTGAACCACAGGGACCGCGCCCAAGAGGGGAGACCCTCGTATGTCGTCATTGGAGCGATTTCCGTCCTCCCTGCGGGAACTCGACCGGCGCGCCCCATCTCGATGTTCAGGAATCTCGGATGGTCACGTAGTGATGACCCGGAATACTCTCGCGAGAACGGTCTGCCGAAGCACGTATCACTCACGCTGGAGGCTTTCGTCGCGGCACACGATCAAGGGGAGCTTGAGGAGAACGACCGGCTTCTGACGCATCGGTGGCACGGGGATTTTGGCGATGGGGCGTCGTGGATGGATCGCGATCTGTGGGTTACCGCAGCTTCGGTAGAGCCAGAATTGATCGCCCGCTTGACCGAGGACGAGGAAGGGCAACCCGATTTGCGATTCGACGCGAAGATACTCCGGTTTACCTTCACGGGGAAACGCAATTCCAATCGGCCCGTTGCGTTCTGCATGGAAGGAGATCGCCGAATCGCCACCGTCGTGACCGTGTTCAGCCCGCACCTCCAAATGGCGGAGAGACGGTTCGAGCTGGTGTTCCGGTAACGCCCTTACACCCTGGGCGAGATTGCCCGTTTACACCGGTCACCCGCCACTGACGCGCGAACACCAGCGCGTCGGCACCTCAACGGCACGACGGGATCCTTCTAGGCCCGGATTCGCGTACCCTTTCCGCCGTGTACGCTCGGTTCCGCACACCATTGATCGCGAAGAAGCCGAAGCGAATCCTCGATCCCCTCCGGTAGGCCCAAGAGCCGCACGAGCACGGCTTGATCGAGATCCGCCCGGACCGGATCCCGATACGCCTCGTTGGCAGGCAGAAGCGGACGGTTCCGGAACTCTGCGAAGAGTTCCTGTGCCTTCTGGATGTGGCCCTCGCCGAGTTGGCGGGGATCGAGGACCGGCAATTCCGGCAAGCGGCTCAACGTCATCGATGCTCGCCCTTGATGCTGCCTAGACCCCTTCCACCAGAATGACATGAGCCCGAGGGTCGTGTTGGCCCAAAGAACGACGGGCGTTTCCCACACCGCACGATCCAGCAAGAAGCTGGGCCACGCCCTGCCCCCTATCGCCGGTTCCGGTGTCAGGCATGCCGACAAGCTCTGAGAGTTGATCCGGAAATCCCGATTGAAGTGAAGTTGGCTGGCCGCCGATTTCCACCTGTCAACCGCAGCTTGATGGCAACCCTCCCGAACGCGGCCAGCACGATCCGGTTCTACCACCAGACAACGCTCCCTCGGGGCGTGATGAGCCCACAAGGCGGGGTAGGTTGGCGGCGTCTCAGCTTCGGCGTACCCCACCATGTCCCAAGGCCCCCGAGGTGAGCCTTGCGAGTCCCGACCCACCAAGTCACGGTCAATCGGTCCCCGTTTCCCGAGTTCAGATAGCGTCGTGATGGGAAGCTCGAGAGTTTCCTTCCGCCGAGGTAGCTTGAGGTCTCCCTCGCCGAGCGCCAGCATGGTGCTGGCAAGATCAGGGTTTCTGATTCCGGCCGCCCCGGTGGAGGAGAGTCTGTCACGCACGTAGCTGCCAGCCACGGAACTGTCGCCCACCAACAACCAACCTGTCCTCTCGCCGTCGCGCGGTGTTTCGCGAATCGCGCGCGCCACGTCAGTGGCTTCCAAGAGGCTCTTCGGACGCCGCTTCAGGTTCGCGAACAGCGTGGAGCGGGTCGCCGAGTCCCCAGCCCTTCGCTTCTTTGCCACCAAGAGCACCTCGGCCATTCCCGTGTCAGCGGAAAACGCCAGATCGGTGTTGCCCGTTGTTGCGATCGACACGACAACGACTTCCTCGTATTCGGTTTCGATCAGAGAGCGTGCCGCCTCCCACGACCCTCCCTGCGCAAACGATGCGGGCAACACCAGAGCGATCAGTCCACCCGGCTTGGTCTTCGCGTGAGCGAGGTCCACGAAATGCGAGGCCAGCCCAGCGTTGCCATTGCCCACACGCGGCCCCATGTAGCGCCCGATCTCGTTCAGGCGCCTCGACATGTCTCGTTGTTCGTCCGCGCTCGTGTCGAAACCGGCGAACGACGGGACGGGAACGGTGGTCGATTCGTGGTTGGTCGGACGGGTGAACGGCGGATTCATGATGGCCAAGTCGAGGCACTCGGGGGGAATCTCCACGCGAGCGTCTGCATTCCCCTCGTCTTCCCTGTCCCCGCGTGCCTGCCGTTGTCCAGTTCCAAAGAGCGCCATTGACGCATGGCCCTCGTCCAAGAGGTCCAGGGACCCGATCGCGATTGGGAGTTCCCGCTCCTGTGGCTGTCGGCCGTAGGGCATGGTGTACACGCATGTTCGCTCGAACGTGATTCCCGGGTGGGTCCCGGAGAGATTCGAGGCCGTCAGGTGCGTGGCCGCGGGCATGATGTCCGCCGCCACCAAGCCGCGCTCCATCATCCGAGCGTGGAGCTTCGCATCATCGCCCCCGGCATGTCGATGCCGAGAAAGCACGCCTTGATAGGCTGCCAGCAGAAGGGTGCCGGTCCCGCAAGCGAGGTCGCCCATTCGCAGTTTCTGGACTGCGGATGCGTCTCCCCAGTCCACGTCAAGATCCGGGACCGCAAGTTCGGCCAGAAGTGCGGCCGAATTGGGGAGCGTGTAGAACGTGGCGAGAAACTTGCGATCCACGATCAGCCGTTGGAACATCCGCCCGGAGAGGTCATTGAGGCTGGTTGCCCCGATCCTTGCAAGCTCGTGGGCGACATCGGCGAGCCGGTCCATGATGGTCAAGGCCGGGGCGTCGCGAATGGTCAGCAGGAGATCGATCGCGATCTTGAAGATCGGCCAGTAGTTGATCCTAAGGATGTCCCGCCAGCACTGAAGAAGCCGTGGCCGAAGGATGCTGCCGGACGCCCCGCGCAGGCTGTCCAGATGGGGGATTCCATGCATGCCCGCCAGTGTCGTGTGAAAGGTCATTGCATTCGCGATGATCGCCATCGCCATGCGCGATGTCTGCTCGCTGTCTTCCTGGTGGAGCAGCCGAGCGGTCGTTTCCAACCCCGTCCGAGAGGTCTCGCCCGCATCAGCGCGTAGGATGTGGGCAGCCTGCCGCACACCCTGTTCCAGAATCGTGAGACCTTCCGCAACCAAACGTTCCGAAAGGGAAACCTCCTCGATGGCACGGGCGAGGTCGTCGATCCCGCCGGCGAGCCAGCCCCGGTCGGGCCATCGGAGGGAGTGGCCGCCATGTCCCGAGAGAACACACCATTCAACTCGCGTCGCTTCGACTGCGACCGAGAGGTCGCTGGCGCGCCGGAGCGCCGCGTCCAAGCGAACCGCGACGACCTGTTCGATTTCGTAACCGGAGTCCTTGGTCAGCTTGCCCAGCCGAGCGTGGGCATCCTCCTCGACGGTGGAGGCTGGCGCGAACTCCGTCTCCAAGATGATAGGTGGGGCACCGCCGAGCTGAACAAGAACATCGGGGCGCAGTCCCCGGTGGCCGAAGACATCAGTTTGCTCGGCCGTCACGCGCCATCGCGGGTGCCTGCGGTCCAGAGCACCGGCCAAGACGGCATTTACCAACGGTTCCGTGTGTCGGGCCATCCGCTCCCCTTCAAGTCTCAAGCCGGGTCAAGATACCAATCTAACCTGCCGTGCCGGCGACGTCGCTGATCGCGCGCGACCCCACGACGTGCCCCGTAGTCCCTCTTCAGCGCCCGAGCGCATTGAGCGCGCTGCCGGAAGGTGTCGCCGCAGGAGCTCATGGCGCTTGGGAGCGCGCCCGTCCCGAAAACCGCCCGCCGGGAGGTGTTCGGGCCAGATCAGGTCGCCCGCCGAGAATCAAGCCGCAAGATCGCCGATGTCGTGAACGAACTCGGGCTACAGCCTTGGCGACCGCCAGAGCCGCTCGATCTCATCGAGGTGGACGAGGTGAATCTCGTCGTCTGGATGGGCGTCATGGAGGCGGAGTGACGTGATGCGCTCTGGATTCCTGCTCGGCTTGCTTGAGCGATGTGAACCCGTCCACCGAGTTGCCTTCCCGCAAGACGCACTTCTTGGACGCCGACTCGCAAGACGGTTCTTCCGAAGGTGTTCGACCATGGTTGGGAGTCCCGCCGATTGGCTCCTGTTTTCCCGCTTTCGGGGCACGATCCAGTAATGTCCGGCCCACCGGCAGGAGTGGCAGATCGTGCAGCCCCAGTTAGACTTACGTGATCTCCTGCCGGGATGTTAGCCGTTAGCCGTCCGCCTACGCGACAACCTGATCGTCCACGGCGACAACCTGGCTGCCCTGAAGTCCCTGCTGCCGACCTACCACGGCAAGGTGAAGTGCGTCTACATCGACCCGCCCTACAACACAGGCAACGAGGGCTGGGCCTACAACGACAACGTGAACTCGCCCCTGATGCGGGACTGGCTGGATCGGGTGGTGGATCGCGACGACCTGACCCGCCACGACAAGTGGTGTTGCATGATGCTGCCGCGTCTCAAGCTCCTCCGCGAACTGCTCCGGGAGGACGGGGCGATCTTCGTATCCATCGACGATAACGAGGTGCATCATCTTCGGAACCTGCTGGACGAGGTTTTCGGGGAGGAGAACTTCGTGGCGACGGTGATCTGGGAGAAGGTCTACGCTCCGAAGAGCAGCGCGAAGTACTTCTCGGAAAACCACGACTTCGTGGTGGTGTACGCGAAGCGGAGGGAGTTGTTCAGGAGGAAACTGCTTCCGCGGACGAAGGAGGCTGACGCACGTTACCGGAATCCGGATGACGACCATCGCGGGCCATGGAAGGCGAGCGACCTCTCGGCCCGGAACCCCTATAGCAAAGGGGTCTACTCGATCGAGTGTCCAAACGGGAGGATAATCCCCGGCCCACCTGGGGGAAGGTACTGGCGGTGTTCCGAAGAGAAGCTCCGGGAACTGGACGATGACAACCGCATCTGGTGGGGGAACGACGGAGATCAGACTCCGGCGCTGAAGCGCTTCCTTTCCGAAGTCAAGCAGGGTTTGGTACCGGAGACCATCTGGACGTACAAGGAGGTCAATCACACACAGGGCGCTAGGAAGACGCTGCTACAACTGTTTCCGGACGACACCCCCACCTTCACGACCAAACCCTTCGAGCTCATCCAGCGGATGGTCCTCCTGTCCACCGACCCCGATTCCATCATCCTCGACTCCTTCGCCGGCTCCGGGACGACGGCCCACGCGGTTCTCGCGCAGAATCGAGCGGATGGCGGCAACCGGCGCTTCATCCTCGTCGAGTGTGAGGACTATGCCGACCGCATCACCGCCGAGCGCGTCCGGCGCGTCATTCAAGGGGTTCCGGGCGCCAAGGACGACGCCCTCAAGACTGGCCTCGGGGGCACGTTCAGCTACTTCGAGCTTGGCCGTCCAATGCAGCAGGAGTCGCTCCTCGACGGCTCCCACTTGCCTTCTTGGGAGAAGCTCGCGGGATACATCTTCTTCACCGCGACCGGGCAGGAGTTCGACCCAACCGAGACCAACCCGGACACCGGGTTCGTCGGGCGCACCGAGTCCCACGATGTCTTCCTCTTCTACGAGCCGGATGTCGAGACGCTCAAGAGTCTCGCGCTGTCGCTGGCCGAGGCCCGCGCCCTGCCGGACGGAGGATCGCGAAGGAGGCTCGTCTTCGCGCCGACGAAGTACCTCGACCGCGATTTCCTTCACCAGTACCGGATCGATTTCCAGCAGTTGCCCTTCCAAATCTACGAAGCGATCGACAGGCTGGAACGATGATCCTGAAGGAATACCAGAAGCGTACGGTCGCGACGGTCCGCGGCTTCGTCTCGGAGTTGGCGAAGTGGCGGGCCGAGGACGAAGAGGCCCGGAAACACAACCCCAACTGGGGTTCGGACTGGGTGGAACGGGCATGGGGCAGGACGGTATCCGGGCGGTCGTACCACGCCCGCCGGAACGGGCTCGGCGAGCACCTTCCGGCCTTCTGCCTCAAGATTCCGACCGGGGGCGGCAAGACGCTGCTTGCGACGAGGGTGATCGATCTCGTGAACGCCCACTTCCGGCAGAGTCGGCGCGGGCTGGTGCTTTGGATCGTGCCCACGACGCAGATCTACAACCAGACGCTCAAGGCCCTCAAGGACCGCGACCACCCCTACCGCCAGCAACTCGACCTGTCGTCGGGCCAGCGCACGCGCATCTTCGAGAAGACCACGGCGTTCGGCCCGCGCGATGTCGCCGAGAACCTCTGCGTTCTTCTGCTCATGCTCCCATCGGCCAACCGGAAGACGAAGGACACCCTCCGGATGTTCCGCGACAGCGGAGGCTTCGACCGGTTCTTTCCCCCGGACGACGATCCGACCGCGCACGCCAAGATGCTGGAGGAATACCCCAATCTCGACACCTTCGAGCAAACGGCGGGGTTCTGGGGCCGCTACATCAAGACATCGCTCGGAAACACGGTGCGGCTGCTGCGGCCGCTCATCATCCTCGACGAGGGACACAAGGCGTACAGCGCCAACGCCAAGGCGACGCTCGAAGGATTCAATCCCTGCATGATCGTCGAGCTTTCGGCCACCCCGGCCAAGGGCGCGAACGTGCTCGTCGAGATCCTGGGCCGGGAACTCAACGCCGAGGAGATGATCAAGCTCGACCTCCACATTCTGAACAAGGCGGGCGGCGACTGGCGCGGCACGCTGTTGGAGTCGGTCGAACACCGCGAAGCCCTTGAGGCCGCGGCGCGGCTTCACGAAGCCGAGTCCGGCACCTACATCCGGCCCATTTGCGTGATCCAGGTGGAACGGACCGGCAGACAGCAGAGGAAGCCAGGGTACGTTCACACCGACGACGTGCGCGAATACCTGCTCCAGCACCCGGGAATCGCGCCGGAGCACATCGCGATCAAGACCAGCTCGAAGGACGAATTGAAGGAGGTGGACGACGTTGGTGGCCTGCTGTCCCGCGACTGCCCGATCCGTTTCATCATCACCAAGCAGGCGCTTCAAGAGGGCTGGGACTGCCCGTTCGCCTACGTCCTCACGATCCTCACCAACCCGATGTCGAGGACGGGGATCACCCAGCTCGTCGGTCGGATTCTGCGGCAGCCCCACGCGAGCAAGACGGGGGTGGCGCTACTGGACGAGAGCTACGTGTTCTGCTTCAGCCGACGCGGGAACGAACTGCTGAAAGAGGTCAGGAAGGGGTTCGGGCTGGAGGGGTTGCAGGGCTTGGAAGGAAGGGTCGTCTCCGATGACGGCCCGGTCCGCCCGCCGGAGAAACTGACGACGCGGCAGCGGACGCGGTATCGGTCAGCCGCACGGGATCTGGTCCTGCCCGCCTTCATGATCCGGGACAAGAACGGATGGCGTCTGGTCCGCTACGAGGCGGACATACTTTCGCGCGTGCGCTGGGACGACATCGACCTCTCGGGGCTGCACGATCTGGAGTTGGGCGAGGGGAGCGCAGGAGACACCCTGGTGGTGACCAACCTCGCTGGCGACACGCCCGTTTCGGGGCGGGAGGCCGTGAACGGCGACGATGCGGAAACCGCCGAACCCCCCGGCGCTGGCGACTCCGGCAACGGCGGCGATCCGGTGGACTACTTCTTCGCGGCCAGCCATCTTCTGGACTTGGTTCCCAATCCCTGGCAGGGACGCGATCTGGCCCGGCGGGCCTTTGAAGCCCTGCTCGAACGCTACCCGGCGGATCGCGTGGCGGCCAATCACGTCTTCGTGCTCGAAGAGTTGCGGCGTCGGGTCGAGCGAGAACGCGACCGCTTGTCGCGAGAGGTCTTTCGCAGCCTCTTGGAGTCCGGAAGGATGCGTTTTCTGGTCGTCGCGGACGATCTCAAGTTCACTCGCTTGCCTGAGAAGATCGAGGTTCCGAAGGCGAAGCAGGCGAATCGGGAGGACGGGACACCCTACCAGCGCAACCTCTTCGACCGTACCACGGAAGACGATCTCAACCAGTTCGAGAACAAGGTCGCGACGTACTTGGACCAGCAGGCGCGGCTTTTCTTCTGGTACCGCAACCGATCCCGCAAGGACTACTATGTGCAGGGGTGGAAGCCGCGCCGGATCTACGCCGACTTCATCGTGACGCTACGGGGTGGAGAGCCCGAGGCGGACGACGGCTTCCACCGGGTCTTCGTGGTCGAGACCAAGGGCGTCCACCTGAAGGACTCGGAGGACACCGAATACAAGCGATCCGTCTTCGACATCTGCGGCGAGCACGCCCGCAAGGCCGATTGGGCTGATTTCGTGCCCGCCATGCGGAGCAAGGTGATGCGCTTCGAGGTCGTGGATGAGGACGAGTGGCAGGCGCGCTTGAACGGAATGTTGTTCCGGGAAGACGCTTGAAACCGGGGCGTCCGCATACGGATAATTCCCGTCAATTGGTTGCGGTTTTCCGGTCATTCGGGCACGGTCCAGCAGTGTCCAGCCCAAGGGCAGGAGTGGCAGATCGTGCAGCCCTGATTGAACTTACGCGATCTCCTGCCGTGATTTGAACCTCGGACGTTCCGCATACCCCGTGTATAACACGGAGGCTGACGAGGGGCTTTGCCCCTTCGATCCCCTGAGGACCTTCCACTCGCTACAATCTCGCGGCCCGGCAACGGAGGCGAGCGCTGATCGTTGCCGATCAATGTGCCGCCCGTAGGGGGGTGAGCGCAGACTATGCGGTTGGTGTCGACGGCATCAGGCGCGCGCTGATCTCCACGGTTCGCGCGTTGCCACAGTGGTCCACCTCAACGGATACTCCGCTCGTGCGCCAAGTCTGATAGCCTTCGGCAGCAACCTCCACATCATAGAGGAAAACCTCCGAACGAGCCCCTGGAGGTCCCCTGCCGCCCGCGAGCTTGGTATTCGGAGGGACCAAGGTCATGGGCTCACGCACTCCTCCGCTGACAGTGAAGCCGGTCGGATTCGCGCTGTGCGGGACAAACCTCCCCGAGCCCGCGTCCAAGACGTCAATCAGGATGCCCGGTGGATCCTCCAGAGGGCAAGCCCCGTCGTCGGCGAGGATTCCGCATGCATAGCCACCCGCAAGCAGCACTAAGACCGTCGTGGCCGCTATCCACGCTTCACGCGCCCGCCCCGTGCATTTCAATGGCATGCGCGCCTCCTACTGTTCGCAATCATCATCCTCGTCCCAGCAAACGCTCACCGTACGGTACACCCACCGCTCCCGTCCATGCGATCCCACTGTTGCACGAAGTTCGAAGCTGGAAGATCCCTCGGCAATCCATAGGGAAATCTGGCTCGTGCTGCCAATGCTGCGCCAGGAGCCGTTGCCGGTCCGTTTGTGCCATGCGTAGGTGTAATCGCCCAGACCTCCAGTCCGCTGCTAGTGCAGCGCGGCGACGAGCCGGGGGTTCAAGGGGGGCGCGGCGTCCCCCTTTCCAGGCCCGCAGTGTTCAACACTGTGTCGGCTGGCTCCCTACCACTAACAAGGTTGGGAGCCAGCCCTGCCGACACGCGGGCAATCCGGTCTCGGGAACGAGGTGAGCCGTGAGCGCGGCGGGATCGTCCGCGGGCTACCCGGCCGACGGCGGGACTGCCATCGGGATGAGCGCAGGCTATCCGGTTGGTGGGGACGGCAACAGTCGTGCGGTCATCTTCACGGTTCCAGCGTGACCGCAGTGATCCATCTGAACGGATATCCCGGTCGCGTGCCAAGGTTCATAACCCTCGGCCACGATCTCCACATCGTAAATCCCTGGGCGGTCGTGAGCGCCTACGAGTACGGTGCGATCCGGATCTGGATCTACCTCGGTCATGGTCTCTCGCACTTGAAGCCTCCCGCTGACAAGGAAACCGATTGGGTTCGCGCTCTGTGGGACAAACCATCCTGAGCCCGCGTCCATGACATCGATCTCGATGCCCGGCGGGTTCAGCCCTGTGCAGGTAGGGTCAACGAAGATCCCGCATCCCTGGCCACCGGTGAGCACCAGGACCAGTGCGCCCACCATCCCCGCTCCGCACGTCCGGCCAGTGCGCTTCGACGTCACATTACGCGCGTCCTGTGTGTCGCAATCGTCATCATCCGCATCCCAGCAAACTGGCCCGTGCTGCCAATGCTGCGCCAGGTACCGTTGCCCGCGCGCTCGGGGCTGAAAGGCGAGTAGAGGTGGAGTTGTTGCCACGATCGCGGCGGTGTGCGACGAAGCGGTTCGGCACTGTGCTCGCCACTCGCTCGCGCGCCTCTGCGATTTGGCCGCACTCCGCTGGCTCATCCGAGAGCGTCCGAGACCGTCGATCAGCATCCTGTTCAGGAAACACGAACAGATAGGGGAACGGCAATCATCATAGGTAGTGTAAATAACGCACTATCAACATCTTACAAAATCAACGCCCATCCAGCCATGGAAGCGCCCCCGATCCAGGCTTAAGCTTCACGCCCTTGTCGGCCCCGGGCGCTTGCGCCAACATCATTCCAGAGGGGAGGGGACGCGCGAAGATGGACATCACGCTCATCGGCATGCTGGCGACGACCGTGGGGACGGGGATCACCGTCGTGGCGCTGGTTTCCCGGAGCATCGGGAGCCTGCGGAGCCACATGGACGGGAGGATCGACGCCCTGGCCCACGCCAACCAGCTGGCTCACGATACCATTGGTGCGCGGATCGACGCCCAAGGTGACAAGCTGGGCGCGCGGATCGATGCCCAAGGTGACAAGCTGGGCGCGCGGATCGATGGTCTTCGCACCGAGCTGGGCGGCCGAATCGAGGGTCAGGGAGCGGAACTGGGTCGGCGGATCGAGGCCCAGGGAGGCCGGATCGATGACCTTCGCGCCGAGCTGGGCGGGAGGATCGATGCTCAGGGCGGGCGGATCGACGCCCTGGAGGCAAGGGTGGCCCGGATCGGCGGCGACGTGGCGTTCATCAAGGGCCGGCTGACCACGCAGCCGGACGGCTGAGGGCCCGCAGGTCCACCATCCTGACCGTGACGGCACCGACGCCCATAGGCGTCAGTTGAAGGTGTAGGTGCAGACCAACTCGGGCACTTCGTCATTCAGAATCGATTCCACCTCGCAGATGGTCTCGTCGCGCACGAACAGTTGCAGCGACACCTGCGGCGTCTCTTCCGTCTCCATCGGCCGGCCGACGCTTACGAAGATGCGGCCTCCTCCGCCGAGCGCGAAATCGGCCTGATAGCCGGGGTTGATGGATGAAGTGTCGGCCCTGACCAGTTCTTCCCGGCGATTGCCGAAGTTGTCGAAGATGAACACGAACTGGGTCGATGTCACCAAGGTCAGGGGACCAGGACCCGGGCCGCCGACGGTGATGCTTGCGCTCGTCGGGGCTTCGGTGGGCCCATCCAGGATCGAGCAGGCCGTCAGGGCCGACAGGCCCGCGACGACCGCGAACCACCTCATCCGCATCCGCTTTGCGGAGTATGCACTCATGAAATCACCTCATTGCAGGAGAGCCGCGACGCGCGCGGGCCCAATCGTGGTGGCACACACACCACCACCTTAATCGTGCCGGATTCGACAACGCTCCGCCAGTGCGCCGGCGAGGAAGCAGCCGCGCTCAGGGAAGCAGCGCGATGGCGTCGACCTCGACGCTCACGTTCCTGGGCAGCGCGCCTGCCTGCACGGTCGAGCGCGCGGGACGGTGGTCGCCGAAGTGCTCGGCGTAGACCTCGTTCATGGCGGCGAACTCGCCCATGTCCGCGAGGAAGACGGTCGTCTTGACTACGGTGGACAGCGACGCGCCCGAGGCCTCCAGCACGGCTGCCAGATTGCGCAGAACCTGATGCGTCTGTTCCTGGATGTCGCCCCTGAGCAGTTCGCCCGTCGATGGGACCAGCGGGATCTGCCCGGAGGCGAAGAGAAGCCCTCGCGCGGCGATCGCCTGGGAGTAGGGACCGATGGCCTTCGGGGCGCCGTCCGTGTGCACGACCGTTGTTTCGCTCATTGGGTGTCAGACTCCGTGGTGGATGCGGTTACGTGGCTGAGGTTCATCCGACTCCGGGACGCGACTCGTCCTCTTCCTTCGATCGGCCAGGTTTCGCAGCGGTCTCCTTCGTGTGCGATGACGCGGTCCTGCAGGTTCACCGAGACGCAGACGTGGTTCGGCAGCAGCCGCACGAGCTCGCCCACGCGCGGACGCCAGTCCGTGCTCGTGATATCCAGCACGCCGTGCTCCTCCGAGAGGGCGACTACGCGCACCTCCGGCCGCCCGGCCAGGGCGGCGTATCCGATGCCGGCGGTGTCGTGCAGCTCCTTTGAGAGCGCCTTGGAGCCCGCGTCCACCACCGCCCGCCCGGGGACCGCGGTGCTCACCACCGTGGCGAGGATCGAGTAGGCGCACTCGCGGCCGCGAGCCACGCCCATGCCGGTCATGTCGAGGTCGTTGTAGATGACGGTGCCGGCCCGCACCTCGGTCAGCCGGGGAAGAAGGTGACTGTGCCAGAGCGTGGGGCTCGACCCGCCGCTGACGACCTCGGGCGCCAGGCCGGCCCCGCCGAGCGTTGCGCAGCAGGACTCGAGCCGCTCCGCGAGCGCACCGATCGCCTGCTCCTGCTCCGACACATGCGTGCGGATGTGCCCCGGGTAGAACATGATGCCCCGGTACTCCAGACCCTCCGCGTCGCGGGCGAGCGCCGCCAGCAGGCCGGCCTCCCGTGCCGTCTGCACCCCCGTTCGTCCCAGCCCCACATCCACCTCGACCAGGACACCTACCGTCCTTGCGGCCGCCCGCGCGGCCTCTGCCAGGCCCCGCAGCGCCACCTCCGAATCCAGGGCCACGGTCAGCGCGACCCGCTCGGGAAGCGCCATAAGCCGATCCAGCTTCCTCTTTCCGAGGAGCGGATAGGCGAGCAGCAGGTCATCGCAGACCCGAGCCATGACCTCGGCCTCGTGGGGCGTGGCCACGGTGAGCCCCCGCGCACCGGCCTCCAGCTGGATGCGGGCGAGCGCGAGGCTCTTGTGGGTCTTCACATGCGGGCGCCAAGCGATCCCGTGCCGCGCCGCGTAGGCGGCTACCCTGGCCGCGTTGGCGCGCGCCCTCGCCAGGTCCACGAGGGCGACCGGGGTCTCCGCGTCCGCGAGACCGGCGGGGATTACGCTCAACCCAGGGCCGCCTCCAGGGCCTCGAAGAACTCCCGGTCTTCCTCGGACACCGGACCGACGCGCACGAAGCGGATCGTTCCTTCCCGGTCGACAAGGTAGCTGGCCGGGAGACCGACGGCGCGGAAGGCGTCCATCGAACGCATCTCCGGATCGTGCAGGATCGTGTAGGTCACGCCGTACTCGCCGGCGAACTCGCGCACCACATCCTCGAATCCGGCGTCGTCCACGGAGATGCCCACGATCTCGAAGCCCCGCTCGCGGTGCTCGTCGTAGAGCGACTGCAGGAAGGGCGTCTCGAACCGGCAGGGCGCGCACCAGGTGGCCCAGAGGTTGACCAGCAGGACCTCGCCGCGCAGGTCGGAGAGCGCCACCGCTTCGCCGTCCAGGGTGGCGGCCCGCACATCGGGCACCGGGTCCCCCGCGGTCGGAGGTCGATCGACCGGCGCGCACGCCGTGCTGAGCCAGAGGATGGCCAGGGCTGCCCGAAACGGACGGGGGCCCGGTCCTGCCGGGCTGAACCATCGGATGAGAGAGCTGATGTCCTGGCTCCTGGTTCGCGTTTCGCGGGAAGATGCGTAGCGCAATCACGGGCGCGGGCCGTAAGTTCAACTTCCGTCCCCGTAACCGCAACGATGCCGCCCGCAGCGCCCGCGAGCGCGCGCGGACCTTACCCCCCAAGCACCGTGTACTGACGCCATCATCCGCTACGCTCGCCCACGCCTCCAGTCAGCATCCGGCTGCGCGACGACATACGCCAAGGTCAGGCCATGACATCCTCCTCCTCGTCCGCCGTCCGCCGGAGCCTGTGCGCCGGGATCCTGCCGGCCGTCGCCATACTGACGGGCCTGCTCCTGCCCGAACCGATCGAAGCCCAGTACTTCGGGCGAAACAAGGTGCAGTACGACTCCTTCGATTTCCGGGTCATGAAGACCCCCCACTTCGACATCCACTACTACAACGAGGCCGCGGTCGCGATCGAGGACGCCGCCCGCATGTCGGAGCGCTGGTACGAGCGTCTGGCGCGCACCTTCCAGCACGAGTTCGAGCGGCCCAAGCCGGTCATCCTGTACGCCGATCATCCCGACTTCCAGCAGACCAACACCCTTGCGGGCTTCATCAGCGAGGGCACCGGCGGCGTGACCGAGTCGCTGAAGAATCGCGTCATCATGCCGCTGGCGGGCACCTACTACGACACCGACCACGTGCTCGGCCACGAGCTGGTGCACGCCTTCCAGTACAACATCGCCCAGTCGCGGAGCGGAGGCGGGCTGCGCGGCATGGCCCAGTTGCCGCTGTGGGTGGTGGAGGGGATGGCCGAATACCTCTCGGTCGGACGCGAAGATCCCCTTACCGGCATGTGGCTGCGCGATGCCCTCCTGCGCGACGACGTGCCCACGCTCGAGCAGATGACCCGGGAACGGCGCTTCTTCCCCTACCGCTTCGGTCAGGCTTTCTGGACCTACGTCGGCGGCACCTATGGCGATGAGGCCGTAACCGAGCTGTACCGCCGCTCGCTCCGGGTGGGGTGGGAGAACGCCATCGTGAGCGTGCTGGGCAAGACCCAGGACTCGGTATCCGCGGACTGGCACCAGGCGATCGAGAGCGAGTACCGGCCGCTCATGGCCGGCCGCTCGGCGCCTGGCGAAGTGGGTGCCCTGCTGCTCGCTCCTTCCACGGGGGGCGGGAGCCAGAACGTGGCGCCCTCGGTCAGCCCCGATGGCCGTTACGTGGCCTTCATCTCCGAGAGGGACCTCTTCTCGGTCGACCTGTTCATGGCCGACGCACGCACCGGGAGAATCATCCGCAGACTGTCGAGCGCCGCCTCGGATGCGCACATGGACGCGCTCCGCTTTCTCGACTCCTCGGGTTCCTGGTCTCCGGACGGGCAGCTGTTCGCCTTCGTGGCGATCGCCGACGGAGACAACCAGCTCGTCATCGTGGATGTCGACAACTCCGACGTGGAGCAGCGCTTCGAGGTCGAGAAGGCCAACATCGGGGCCATCTCCAACCCCGCCTGGTCTCCGGACGGCGGTTCGATCGTGTTCGCGGGACAGTCGGGGGGCATCGCCGACCTGTTCATGCTCGACATCGAGACGGAACAGATCACCCGCCTCACCAACGACAAGCACGGGGACATGCAGCCGGCGTTCTCACCCGACGGCTCCATGCTCGCCTTCGTCTCCGACCGGGGACCCGAAACGAACTTCACCGACCTCGTCTACAGCCGGCCGCGCATCGCGCTTCTCGACATGGAGACCCGCGAGATCCGTACGCTCGACCTGTTCGACAACGTCAAGCACCTCAACCCGCAGTTCACTCCGGACGGCCAGGGCCTCTACTTCATCTCCGACCAGGACGGCTTCAGCGACATCTACCGCGTGAACCTTCCCACCGGCGAGATCTATCGTGTGACCAACATCGCGACCGCGGTCAGCGGCATCACGAGCGGTTCGCCGGCCATGAGCGTCGCCTCGCAGACCGGCACCCTGGTGTTCTCGGTCTTCGATGAATTCGAGTTCCACATCTACTCGCTCTCCTCCCAGGAAGCGGGCGCGGCCCAGGAGCTGGCGCGCGAGGGAACGGAAGTCCCCGAGGGCCGTCTGATTCCACCCGCGGATCCGCTCGTGCGCAGCCGGGTCGCGAACTACCTGGCCGATCCGCTCACCGGGCTGCCTCCCACGGGGACGTACGTCTCCGAAGAGGCATCCACCTACGACCCCGGCCTGAAGCTCGACTACGTGGGTCAGCCGATGATCGGCATCGGAGCCGGCGACATCTACGGCAACAACCTGCAGGGCGGAGCCGCGGCGTTCTTCAGCGACATGCTTGGAGACCGCACTCTGGGGGTCGCCGTCCAGGCCCAGGGCACCTTCAAGGATGTGGGCGGACAGTTCCTGTACCAGAACATGAAACGGCGCTGGAACTGGGGCGTCTCGGGAGGACGAATACCCTATCAGCTGGTGTGGGCGAGTTTCGAACGTTCGCCGAACGGCATGCCCGCCATGCGGGCCCTGCGGGAGCGGATCTACATCGACCAGGCGATCGGAATGCTGGCGTACCCCTTCTCCACCACGCAGCGGATCGAGACCCGATTCGGCATGACCCGCTACTCCTTCGACCTGGAAGAGGAGTACCTGTTCTACGACCCGCTCGGGCGTTTGATGGATCGGCGCGTCCGCGAGCTGGAGGATCCGCAGCCGCCCCTCAACATGTTCCACGCATCGATCGCGCTGGTGGGCGACAACTCCTATTCCGCCTTCACCTCTCCGGTGCGGGGGTCCAGGTACCGCTTCGAGTACGAGAACACGGTGGGTACCGCCGACTTCCATACCCTTACCGCCGACTACCGCCGGTACTTCAACCCGATGCGCGAGCTAACCGTCGCCTTCAGGGCGATGCACTACGGGCGCTACGGCATCACCCCCGACGAGACCCAGTCCGGGCTGCGCCAGATCTTCCTGGGATACGAGAGCCTCATCCGCGGCTACGCGAGAGAGAGCTTCGACTTCACCGGCTGCGGGGGGGAGATCTGCCCGGAAGCCGAGCGCTACCGGCAGCTGTTCGGCCAGCGCATCCAGGTGTTCAACTTTGAATTCCGGGTTCCGATCACCGGCGTGAGCCAGTTCGGCCTGCTCAACCTGCCGTTCCTGCCCATCGAGCTGGTCACCTTCGCCGACGTGGGGCTGGCGTGGGACGACTTCGGGACCGTGGATCTGCGCTTTGACAGACAGACGACGGATCGGGTTCCCGTCTTCAGCACCGGCGTCTCGGCGCGGGCCAACCTGCTCGGGTTCCTGATCCTGGAAAGCTACTACGCCTACCCGTTCCAGCGGCCCGACAAGGGCTGGCACTGGGGCTTCACCCTGGCGCCGGGCTGGTAGACGGCCCAAACCTCAGGCCGTCAGAAGATCGAGAGGCTGATGTACCTGCCGGGATTCTCGCGGATGTCGTCCAGCAGCAGCTGGAGACTCGATGCGCCCGCGGTAAGGTTGTCGTAGAGCGACTCGTCGTGGGACAGCCTCCCCAGGGTACCCTCCCCGCGCTCCATGCGTCCGAGGATGGCGCGCAGGTCGGCGAGCGCCGGATCGAGGATTTCGAGATTCCGGTTGACCGCCGCGAGCGCGGAATCCGCCCGCATCGCGGCGCTCTCGAGCGCGGGTGCCGTTGACGACGTCGTGCTGCTCACCGAGCGAGCGGCTTCGTTGATCGACTCGACCAGTTGGCTGATCTCGTTCCTCTGCTCGCGGACGATGACCGCAAAGTCCGTGAGCACGGACTCCAGTTCCTGCGCGCTGGCCTGAAACGACGCCACCGTGGGCTCGTTCAGCAGGGCCGCCATGCGCTGGATCATGTCTTCGGCGTCGTCGCCGATTTCCGATACGATGCCGAAGACGTCCGAACTCACTGTCCCCTGCAGGACGTCGCCGCCCTCCGCCATGACGGCGGAGTTTCCGGGCACGATCTCCACGGTGCGACCTCCCATCAAACCGATGCCCACCAGCCGCACCTGGGAGTCGCCGGGAATCTCGTATTCCCCTTCGATTTCGAGCTCGATGCTCACCCCCGCGGGCACCATGACGAAGCTCATCACCCGCCCGATGTTGACGCCGCGCATCTGCACGGGATCGGATCTTCGCAGTCCGCCCGCGTTCTCCACCACGGCCATGACCGAATAGCGCCCCCGGAACATGGACGGATCGGTCAGCATGAAGAGGGCGATCAGCGTAGCCAGCACTCCTGCGACGATGAAGATGCCGACGCGCGCCTCGCTCATGAGCGCCCGCGGCGGGACGGCGTGCCTGAGTTCCGCGTCCGAGGGCCCGGAGCTCGTCCGGTAGTCCGTTTCCGCTTCGTTCATGTCGTTGCCACCAGGTCTACCGCGGCCTCGGCAGCGGTTCTGTCCACGAATGCTCTCACGATCGGATCGCCGCTTGCCCGGAAGGCCGTGGGGCTTCCGAGGAACCGGAGCCGCCTGCCCTCCAGCATCGCCACCCGGTTACACATCTCCAGCCCTCCCTCGATGTCGTGGGTCACGATGACCGAAGTCACGTCCAGTTCGCGGGAGAGACGCCGGATCTGGCGCTGCACTCCCGCGGTGTTGACCGGGTCCAGCCCGGTGGTCGGTTCATCCCAGAGGAGGATGTCCGGCCCTCCCACGATGGCGCGCGCGATCCCCACCCGCTTCTTCATCCCGCCGGAAAGCTCGGCGGGAAGTTTGGTCATCACTTCACGCGGGTCCAGGAGAACCCGTTCCAGCGCCTCCCACACCAGGCGCGCGATGCGCACACCGTCCATGGCCCGAAGGCGCCTGAGAGGCAGTCCCGTCTCCACGTTCTCAAAGACGTTCAGCGAATCGAAGAGCGCCGCATGCTGAAACACGTACCCGACCTTGTCGCGGATCTTCCGCACGTCCCTGCGATCCCCGAAGAAGACCGACCTGCCGTCCACCTCCACGTCGCCCCGGTCGGGCACGATCAGCCCGATGGTGGTCTTGAGCAGGACGCTCTTTCCGGCACCGGAGGCGCCGAAGAGGCCGAACATCTCTCCCGGGAAGATGTCCAGGTCGATGCCCTCCAGGACGGGCAGGTCGAACGCCTTGTGCACTCCGCGATACCGGATGACGGGGCGGGTCTGCATCGCGCCCTAGTCGAGCAGGAGGGGTGGGAAGAGGGCGTCCATGATCAGAACCGCCAGCGTCATGAACATGACCGCCTGCGTCGTCGTCTTGCCGACTCCTTCGGCTCCTCCCTCCGTCCGCAATCCCATGTGGATGGCGACGACGGGGATGGTGAAACCGAAGACGAGCGCCTTCGTGAGGGAGTAGAAGAGATCCCAGGACTGCCAGTAGAGACGCGCCCCGTACAGGAAGCTGTTGGGCCCGAGCCCCACGGTGAGCTGGGCCGAGACCATGCCGGCCAGGATGCCCACCAGATTCGCGACCGCAACCAGGATGGGGACCACGACGATGCCCGCGACCACCCTGGGAGCAGCCAGAATCGACACCGGATCCCGCCCTACGCTGTAGAAGGCGTCGATCTGCTCGGAGACCTTCATGGTCCCGAGTTCCGCGGTGATGCGGGCGCCCACCCGCCCTACCAGCACGATCGCCGTCAGGACCGGTCCCATCTCCAGAACCACCGACTCGGTGACGATGCTGCCCAGTACGTACAGGGGAATGGCCCCGGTGAACTGGTAGCCGCCCTGCTGGCTCGTGACGATGCCGGCGAGAACGGCCGTCAGGATCACGATGGGGAGGCTCTGCACGCCCATCACGTACATCTGCCGCAGGATCGACCGCAGCGAGACCCGGAGGCCGACGAGCGCAGCGACGATGTCGCGCAACAGGATCGCGATCTCGCCGGAGTGCTGCAGCACGGTGCGGCCGGCGCGCGCCACCTGCGCCAGTCCGCGTTCGGCCCGGGAAGGGGTCTCGGAGGATCCGGGCATGGTTTTCGGGAGGGCTCTCCAGCCTGTGGGAGGATACACGCCCGCGGGCACGCGAAGCATGTACCGCGTGCGCAGCATCCAAGTGCGTGGAAAGCATCTACGATTGCGCAGCCGATGGCAAGGGATCGGGGGCGCGCACGAGCGCTTGCGGGCCTACGCGCCGAGCGCCGCGACTTCGTCGGCGCGGCGGGTCACCTCGTTGAGCAGGGACTCGAGCCGATGCCGATCGTCACGATCGGAGTCGTGGTTCGGGCCATCCCCGGTTTGGTGGTCGACTTCGAAGCGGCGCACGCATACGCGGACCCGGGCAAATGGTTTGGGGATGGTCATCCGGTCCCAGGAGCCAAGGCGCCAGTGGCGGTCGGAGGCGAGGCCCATGGCCAGGATGGGTGCGCCGGACAGGCGTGCGAGTACGAGTATCCCCCGTTTCAGGCGTCGTGCGGGGCCTCGGGGGCCGTCCGGAACCAGGATGGGACTGGAACCGTGGCGCCGGACGACCGAGCGAAGCGCCCACATCGCCTCGCGCCCGCCCGCGCTCGAAGAACCGCGAACAATGCGCGCGCCCCATCGCCGCATGATGCGCGCCACCAGCTCGCCGTCTCCCGACCGGCTGGTGAGGGCGGTGACGTCCACGCCCTTTCCCCGGGCCAGGCGGGCGCCCGTGAAATACGCTCCGGGGATGACGCGGTCGTGCCAGAAGGCGAGGACGGCGGGCGGCCCCCCCGCGGAGAGCGCGTCCAGGTGCTCGCGGCCCTCCGCGATCTCGATGCGCCAGGTGCGGCCGAGGACCTCCACGAGCCAGCCCAGCAGAGTGGTGGCGAGGGCCGTGCGCCCGCGCTTGAGCCGCGTTGCGATGTCAGCACGCATGCGGCGCTTCCCCCGGTCCGTGCGTGAGTGCCGGGAGTGGGACTCGAACCCACACGCCCCAACGGGCAAAGGTTTTTGAGACCTTCGCGTCTACCTGTTCCGCCATCCCGGCAGGATGGAGCGGTATAAGCTACCCGGTAGTACGTCGCCCGCAAATGGGTTTGGGCCGGCGAGCGGTGTTCTCATGGCCCTCTCCCGGGCGGAGCCCCGCGCCGTGTGAACCCTACCAGCCCGGCGGCAGCCACCCCTCGAATCCAAAGGAGCGGATGGTCGCTGAGGCGGACCCGGACAGCGGATACTCCCATCGCCGGAAAAACGCCACCAGGTCGCGCTCGACGATGGCGCTGAGCCGGATCGCGAAGCCGTCGAGTGAGCCACCGTACGTCGAACGCGGATACGCCGGATCATAGTAGCTGTGGAAGACCGCTTTCATGGCGTCCCATCCGAACTCGCCGATAAGCTGACGGTACAGCGCCAGACGTTCGCAGTTGTCGGCAGTGGACCACCTCTGGCGGGCGAGCGCGGCACTGTTCAGCGGAGCCGCACAGGGATGGCTGCTATGCTCGGTGGAGACATTGAAGTCGCCGCCACGGTAGACGTGGTGGTTCAGCGTGTACATCGTGAACAGGTTCACTCCGACCTCGGTGATCCCGTGCCCTGTCCAGTCCGCGGTCTGCCACTGGTGCCCGAGTTCGTGCCCGAAGAGCCACCAATCGACGCCGTGCGCGCTTGGGGAATAGCCCCTGGATGGTGGCCGGACATGGGGCTGCGGCCCCAGACGGCGGAGTGAGGCGATGTACGCCCTGCCCTGCGAAGTCCCCGGCAACAGCACCCAGACCTCACCGTGAAGCGGATAGTTGATGCCCAGCCGCCGCGCGTTGGCGTAGCCCCACCCGACCTGCGGATCGAAGATCCAAGTACTCTCATACGCCCGGGGCGGCCCCCCTGCAAGCTCCGCGTGGCGACGCCGGAAGCCGTCCCAGAACGCGGAGACCTCTCGGGGATCGGTGATGCCGCGTGCCCTCTCCGCTGAGATCACGAGCCGGATGCCGCCGCGTTGTTGGATGACGGCCTGCGGCGCTCCCGCGTCCAGAGCCGCGAACCATTCGGCCGTGTTCGACTCCCCGGCCGTGTATACGGCCATGGGGATGGCGCCCCGGACGGTGACCGGGATGGTGCCCGTGTAGTCGGCCGGGATGACGAGCGCGATCGAGCCGCCGTAGGCGTTCGTAACCCCGGTCTGTCTGTCAAGCAGTGGGAACTCGCGACGGAGCCAGGGCGCGCGCCGCCAGACAGTCTGCGCCGTATAGCTTTCCCCCAGATGGTCATGCGATTGGCCCACCGCGACTCGTAGTTCTCCTGTTGCGTGGCCCGCCGGGACATCAATCGTTACGAGCGCACCCGGCGGAGCGTAGAATCCGAGGGGGAGGTGGCGCTCGTCCCGGCGAGCATCGGCCGGAAACTCGCTCCAGGTGGCATCTACGGTCACGGCACCGTCGACACGCCGCGCGCGCCTCGCGGGGAGGCCGGGAAACACTGCCGCCCACGGATGCGGCCTGGGCCACTCGTGCGCGCCGAGCGTCTCAGCGACTTCTGCAGCGAGGCGAGCCTGGGCTACCGAGCTCGAGACCGGCAAGCGGGGCGTCTCGCCAACCAGGCGGACAAGGGCCGCGTCCAGCTCCTCCGTGCGACCGAGCTCGAGAGCTGCGGCGAACAGACCCGGCAACAGCGCCATCCGATCCCGCGCAATTCGACCTCCGCCAACGTAGGTCTCCCATAAGGCCGCGGGATTCAGGGCGCGCCCATCGAGTCGGGTGGTGGCGGATGCAATCTCGTCGATGGAGTCTTCGTTCCAGGCGATGCCGGTACCGCGCAGGAGGGCATCGGCCGTGAACGGTCCGTGGTAATGTTCGATCCACACGCTCCAATGCACCGCCGAGCCAGCGATGACCAGTCCGCCTCCGCGCTCGACAAACGCCCTCAGCGGCGCGACGAAGTCATCGACAAGATGGGCAGCGCCCCATTCGTTTGTTTGAACCACGGCGACATCCGCGTCGGCCAGCGCGGTCGCGCTCCAGTCGCGTTCGTGGCCGCCACGTCTCCGTGTCCCAACAACGGTGACCCCATTCAACCCTTGTGCCCCAAGCGCGTCCGCGATCCGCTGGTTGTCCGCCAGGATCCGAAGCGGCTCGGGACCTGTCTTCCATCCGGCCCAGCGAACCGCGTTGGCCAGAAGCCGATCCGCGCTGGCCTTGCCGAGAAGCGTCGCTTGGTCTCCCGACGAAAGGAAGTCCTGTCCGGAATAAGCGACCACCCGGCCCCTGCCGAGCCGCGAGCCGGCCATGAGCACGGACAGGCGCCCGGCGCGCCGGCGTACAATCACCGGGAGCACATCACTGTGGAGTCCCAGCCGCAACGTGCCGACGGTGTTGGTGGATCCCTCGTTTCCACCCACGGTCATGCCAGCGAACGGGCGTTCCGACAAACCTGCGATCAGCATGGCGTGGTGATCCGCGGGATCGTTCGACTGCACCACCACCCGGGACGACCCACGCCAATCTCCCGCGGCGGCGGTGACCGTCGCCACACCCACTCCGACCGCGCGGATGAGCCCGGCCGCGTCCACCGTCGTGACCGTCATGTCGCTGGATGCCCACGAGAACTCCACGCCGGGCACTTGGTTGTCCCTCGCGTCCAGCGCCACTGCTTCAAGATGTGCGGTGTCTCCGACCTGCAACCCGATCGACTCCGGCCACGACCGCACCGCCGCAACCGCCTGCTCTACGACAATCCACGCGCTGTCAGACAACCCTTCGGAGGTCGCTGTCACGGTCGCCTTTCCGTTGGCCGCCGCCCTCACCAGACCCGTCGCGTCCACCATCGCCACCAACGTGTCGCCGGACTCCCACGAGAACTCCGCCCCGGCAACAAGATGTCCGTTCCCGTCCCTGGCCTCCGTTGCGAGACGTACCGTATCTCCGAGCGCCAGCAGCGTGTCGGCGGCGGGAGAAACCGTCACGGCACGCACCCGCTGCTCCACCGTCACCGTGGCGCTTCCCGACGCGGATCCCGAGGTCGCCGTCAGGGTCGCCGTTCCGTTGGCCGTCGCCGTCACCAGGCCCGTCGCGTCCACCATCGCCACCAGCGTGTCGCTGGACTCCCACGAGAACTCCGCCCCGGCCACGGCACGCCCGTTCCCGTCTCTCGCCTCCGCTGCGAGGCGGACTGTATCGCCGAGAGCCAGCAGCGTATCGGCGGCCGGAGAGACCGTCACGGCGCGCGCCCCCTGCTCCACCGTTACGGTCGCGGTTCCCGAGGCGGATCCCGAACTCGCGGTGATTGTGGCCGTCCCGTTGGCGACCGCCGTCACCAGGCCGGCCGCGTCCACCATCGCCACCAGCGTGTCGCTGGACGCCCACGAGAACTCCGCCCCGGCAACAACGTGTCCGTTCCCGTCTCTGGCCTCCGCCGTGAGACGTAGCGTGTCCCCGAGAGCCGGCAGCGTGTCGGCGGCCGGAGAGACCGTCACGCCGTGCACCTGCTGCTCCACCGTCACGGTCGCGCTCTCCGACGCGGACCCCGAGGTCGCCGTCACCGTCGCCGTTCCGTTGCCCATCGCCGTCACCAGGCCCGTCGCGTCCACCATCGCGACCAGCGTGTCGCTGGATGCCCACGAGAACTCGGCCCCGGCCACGGCGTGTCCATTCGCGTCCCTCGCTTCCCCGGCGAGACGTACCGTATCCCCGACAGCCAGCAGCGTGTCGGCGGCGGGAGAGACCGTCACGGCGCGCACCGATTGCTCCACCGTCACGGTAGCGCTTCCCGAGGCGGATCCGGAAGTCGCCGTCACCGTGGTTGTGCCGTTGGCTATCGCCGTCACCAGGCCCGCGGCGTCCACGGTCGCGACGGAGGCATTCCCGCTGGACCATGCGACGACGGCCCCGGCCATCACCTGGCCGTTCTGGTCGCGCACTTCCGCGCTCAATTGAACGGTCGTACCCAGCGCCGAGAGTTCAGCCGTGGCCGGGTTTACCGCCACCGTCGCGGGGCGAGGTGGGTCGGGGGGCGGCGCGATGGGGCTGTCGCCGTCCCCGCATCCGTTGGCCAAGGCCAAGGCCGCGAGTAAGGCGGACAGGCGGATGAATGGGCGGCAGGATGTCCGGAATTCCTCGATTCGCCCATGTCGCGCAACGCCGAACATCGTCGGCGGGCTCCGGAAGCGGAAGGTCTCTCTCGCCACGATGTGTGACATCGTGTCACGGCAGGAACCGCTGTTTCCCTCAGGCAGAATCGTGATAATACGACCCCGGTTTGTCGTCTATCCACGATGATATCGCGATTTCTGCGCATCATGCTCTCGACAAAAAGGGTATCTATGCGCCTGAGCGCAAGGGCGAAAGCGGTGTCTTGCCAACCGGAGGAGGCCGTAAGGGGCGAGCCGGGCTACGTTGTCGTATGATATTTACGGTATATTATCGTGATAATACCGCGACTATCCAGGTAGCCGACCAGGCGGGGCGCGGTCGGAAAAGAGGCCAGGCTTGACGGGTAGGCCAAATCGAAGAGGGAGGCTGAAGCGGGGAAGCGTCAGAGCGTTGCGCTGGACCACTCCGTTCCGACCGGACGCTTGGTGGGTGGCACGCCGGGCAGCGCGGGCGTCAGAGTATGATCCGGTCGCCGGCCGGCGTCTCGAGCACGGCAACCAGCCCCGGCCGCCCCGCAGCCACCGCGAGCTCGACACCGAGCCGATCCAACTCGCCGCGCACCAAATCCGGATCGGGATGGCGCCCAATCAGCCGGACGAGGCGTACTCCCCGGTCGGGGAGGTCGAAGCAGGGATGCGGGGTGTCGCCCCAGTCGATGAAGAAGGGGATGATGCCCTGCCGGGGAAGCGGCCTTCCGGGCATCGTGAGCGTCCAGGCGATGCGTTCGCCGCCGGGCCTGGTGCGGGACATGGACCGCACGGGACCCAGGAGGTGGCCGCACGGGCCGGCGGCCAGGCCGTCAAGATCGGCGGAACGGACCGCCCACGTGACCAGCGCCGGCAGCGGCGCCGGGCCGCCGGTGAACCAGAGGCCGCCGGGCGGGGCCGGTTGCTCCGGGTCCGGACCCACGACCTCCAGGTAGACGCGGTCGCCGATGCGCAGCAGGGAGTTGCGGGTTCCGAGTCCCGGGTGGCTGCCGCCGGGCGTCTGCCGTGCGCCGAGACGCGCCTTGAGGTCACTCACTCCGGCGACCAGGTCGGGAACCGCGTAGACGAGGTGGTCGGTCCCAGGGGGCGCAGGCCGATGACCACGACGAACCGCCGCTGCGCGGGCAAGCTCGGAATCAGTCATTGGTCGTGGCGCTCGAGGACGAGTTGGCGCATGGGGTCCACAGGCGAAGGAAGATCCTTCAATGTAGCGCGGAACTGCGGGATGTTATCTTGGAGCAGACGAATCGCGTCGCCTTGCGCGACGGTGCGCCGGCTTCCAAGACCCAGGGACAGATACGTGAAATCACCGACCACCAACGCCTTCGGCTCGCTCGCCACCCTGAGCCTGAGCGAGGGCGCGACCTCCTTCTATCGGCTCCACGCCCTCGAGGAACAGGGCCTCGCCTCCCTCGACCGCCTTCCCTTCTCCATCCGCATCCTGCTCGAGAACGCCCTCCGCCACGCCGGCGGGGGCTACGTGAGCGAGGAGGACGTGCGCGCGGTGGCCGCGTGGAGCCCGACCAACGCCGGCGCCAACGTGCCCTTCCTGCCCACCCGGGTGGTGCTGCAGGACTTCACGGGCGTGCCCGCCGTGGTGGACCTCGCCGCCATGCGATCCGGGATCGCGGCCATGGGGGGCGACCCGGAGCGCATCAACCCGGTGGTGCCCGCCGACCTCGTCATCGACCACTCGGTGCAGGTGGATTACTTCGGGTCGGACACGGCGTACCGCAGGAACGTCGAGCGCGAGATGGAGCGCAACTGGGAACGTTACGCGCTGCTGCGCTGGGCGCAGGACGCCTTCCGCAACTTCCGCGTGGTGCCGCCCGGCACGGGAATCGTGCACCAGGTCAACCTGGAGTACCTCGCGTCCGTGGTGGAGCGCCGCCGACACGGCGACGTCTGGGTCGCCTGCCCCGACACGCTCGTGGGCACGGACTCGCACACCACCATGATCAACGGGCTGGGGGTCGTGGGCTGGGGGGTCGGCGGCATCGAGGCCGAGGCCGTCCTGCTGGGGCAGCCGTACTACATGCTTCTGCCGGAGGTGGTTGGGGTGAGGTTCACCGGTGCGCTGCAGGAGGGCGCGACCGCCACCGACCTGGTGCTCGCCGTGACCGAGAAGCTGCGCGCGTACGGGGTGGTGGCCCGCTTCGTCGAGTACTTCGGGTCTGGGCTATCGACCCTTTCGCTGGCCGACCGCGCCACCATCGCCAACATGTCGCCCGAGTACGGGGCCACCATCGGCTTCTTCCCCGTGGATGACGGTACCCTCGAATACCTGCGCGGCACCGGGCGTCCCTCCTCGGTGGTCGAGCGGGTCGAGCGCTACAACAAGGCGCAGGGGCTCTTCCGCACCGACGAGACCCCCGATCCCGAGTACACGGCGCGCCTCGAGATCGACCTCTCCACGGTGGAGCCTTCGGTGGCGGGGCCGAAGCGGCCGCAGGACCGCATCGCCCTCACCGGCCTCCGTTCGAGCTTCCGCCGGGACCTCCCGGGGCTGCGTCCGGGCATCCCGCTCCCGCAGGCCAACGGCGGCTCCGCGGCGGGCGGCGCGATGGCTTCCGCGAACGGGGACCGGCGCAGGGTCGAGGTCGAACTTGAAACCGGAACCGCCGAGATTACGGACGGCACCCTGGTCATCGCGGCCATCACGAGCTGCACCAACACCTCCAACCCGTCGGTGATGGTGGGCGCCGGGCTCCTGGCCCGGAACGCGGTGGCGCGCGGCCTCGCCGTGCCCCACTGGGTCAAGACCAGCATGGCGCCCGGGTCGAAGGTGGTGAGCGACTATCTGGACGCCGCCGACCTCACCCGCCACCTGGACGCTCTGGGCTTCAACGTGGTGGGGTACGGCTGCACCACCTGCATCGGCAACAGCGGCCCCCTCCCGGACCCCATCATCTCGGCCGTCGAGAACCAGGGGCTGGTGGTGACCTCGGCCCTGAGCGGCAACCGCAACTTCGAGGCGCGCATCCACCAGCAGATCCGGGGCAACTACCTGGCGTCTCCGATCCTGGTGGTCGCGTTCGCGCTCGCGGGCCGCATCGACATCGACTTCGCCGAGGAGCCGCTGGGCACCGGGACCGACGGCGAACCCGTCTTCCTTGCCGATGTCTGGCCGGCGCCGGAGGAAATCCGCGACACCGTTCAGAGCGCGCTCCGGCCGGAGATGTACGAGAGCCGTTACGCGGAGGTCTTCGAGGGCGACGACCTGTGGAAGTCGCTGGCGCAGGCGGACTCCGGGGGGCTCTACGACTGGAATCCGGCTTCGACCTACATCCGCCTGCCCCCTTTCTTCCAGGGGATGAGCACGGAGGCGGAGCCCTTCGCCGACGTCGAGCGAGCCCGGGTGCTGGCGGTGCTCGGCGACACCACCACCACCGACCACATCTCGCCGGCGGGAGCCATCCCGCGCGACGGCTCCGCGGGCCGGTTCCTGCAGGACATCGGGGTCAAGCCGTGGGAGTTCAACACCTTCGGTGCCCGGCGCGGCAACCACGAAGTGATGATGCGTGGCACCTTCGCCAACGTGCGCATCCGCAACCTGCTGCTGGACGACACCGAGGGCGGATACACGGTGCATCATCCCACGGGCGAAGTGATGTCGATCTACGACGCCGCGATGCGGTATCGGGACGAGGGGACGCCGCTGGTGGTGCTGGCCGGCAAGGAGTACGGAACCGGCAGTTCACGCGACTGGGCCGCCAAGGGGACCAGCCTGCTCGGCGTGCGCGCGGTGATCGCCGAGAGCTACGAGCGCATCCACCGCTCGAACCTGGTGGGCATGGGCGTGCTTCCCCTGCAGTTCAAGGACGGGGAGGGCGTCAAGGCACTCGGACTCACGGGTCGCGAGACGTTCCGCATCTCGGGCGTCGCAGACGGTGTCGACGTGCACGAGCTGCTCGCGGTTACGGCCGAACGTGAGGACGGCTCGACCGTGGCTTTCGAGGCGATCGCGCGGCTGGACTCCGCGGTGGACGTGGAGTACTACCGGAACGCGGGGATCCTGCACACGGTGCTGCGGCGCATGGCGCGCGGGGAGATGTAGCCAGCTTTAGCTAAGCCAAGCTAGCTCGTCTCGCGACGATCCGCCGGACGTTCCGAGGAAGGAGCGTCCAGGATCTCCTTGAGCACGAACGCCCGCCGCAGCGAATCGCGGCCGCCGGTCCCGAAGAGTTCCCTGTAGATGCGGGTGCGCGGACGTCTGCCGCGTCCGGTGCCCGGCGCGGCGGCGGCTGGCTGGAGGCGACGCCGTTCCCCCGCGGCCGAGTCCCGCAGGGGCACTGCCTCACGGGGCGCGCGGGCCGGGCGACCTCTGCTCTCGTCCCGTCTGGACAGGCGACGGTCGCGTTCAGAGGGTTCCCGTTCAACGCGCGGCCGCCGTCCCTTGGCGGTGTCCGGCGCCCGGTCGACCCGCGCTCGCCTTTCGGCCTCGGACCTCCGGCGCTCCTGGTCCGAGGTCCGCCGCTCGCGCGCGATCGTCCTGCGCTCGTCGCGGTCCAGCGAGGGCCGCCGCCGCTCATCCGACCTCGACGGCGGCACTTCCGCAGGTTCTTCCGGGATGTCCTCCTCATCCTGTATTACACCCGTAATACCGGGCCCCATCAGCTTCTCGAGGTATCCCGGGCCCATGAGCTTCTCCAGGCCCACAAGCTCGCCCAGCGCTTCGGCCGGCTCCTTCCTCCGTGTCTCGCCGCCCTCCGCCTGAGCCGACGACGGCTCCGCACGCCACTCCTCATCGCCCTCGTCTTCCGGGGGAAGCACCTGTTTCTGCTGCTGGCTGCGGCGCGCCCGCGCGACGCTGTCGATGATGGACAGCGCCATGAAGATCAGGAAGAGAAGAAGGCCGGTGCTCATCCGCCGCCCGTCTCTCTACGCCAGGGGCTCGCCCGACGAGGACTCGTCCTCGCCTGCGATGGAGTTCCGCATCGCGGTGTCCGCCTGCACGTTACGGTACCGGATGTAATCCATCACTCCAAGGTTGCCGTCCCGGAAGGCGTCCGCCATGGCCAGCGGCACCTGGGCCTCGGCCTCCACCAGGTTGGCGCGCATCTCCTGCACCTTGGCGACGTTCTCCTGCTCGGAAGCGACCGCCATTGCGCGCCGCTCCTCCGCCCGCGCCTGGGCAACGCGCTTGTCGGCCTCTGCCTGGTCGGTCTGCAGCTCGGCGCCGATGTTCTTGCCCACGTCGACGTCCGCGATGTCGATGGAGAGGATCTCGAAGGCGGTCCCGGAGTCGAGCCCCTTGGCCAGCACCGCCTTGGAGATGCTGTCCGGGTTCTCGAGCACCGCCTGGTGCGTGTCCGAAGAACCGATGCTGGAGACGATGCCTTCGCCGACACGAGCAACGATGGTCTCCTCGCCCGCACCCCCGACCAGGCGGTTGATGTTGGCGCGCACGGTCACGCGCGCGACCGCGATCAATTGGATGCCGTCGCGCGCCATAGCCGCCACCCGGGGCGTGGTGATGACCTTGGGGTTCACCGAGACCTGAACCGCCTCGAAGACGTCACGGCCCGCCAGGTCGATCGCCGCGGCCTGGTTGAACGACAGTTCGATGTTCGCCTTGTCGGCGCTGATGAGCGCCGTCACCACTCGGTCCACCCGCCCGCCGGCGAGGTAGTGCGCCTCGAGGTCCGCGATGCGGATGAAGAGCCCGGCCTTGGTGGCCCAGATGAGGGGCCGCACCACTGCGGGCGGGGGCACCTTGCGCAGGCGCATGCCGATGAGGTAGGTGATGCCCAGCCGCACGCCGGCGGAGATGGCCTCGATCCACAGGCGCACGGGCACAGCCCACAGCACCATGAGGATCAGAACGATGATCAGTACGGGGAAAAACAGAGCGGCGATGGCTTCCATGGAATGTCATCCGTGTGGGAACAGGGGAGGTTTGAGTTTCAGGATTCGCGCTGCTCGGCGGACGAGGATCTCTTCTTCACGGGTCTGACCACGCACCGATAGCCTTCGGCGCTCAGCACCCGGATGGCGTCTCCCTCGGAGATGAACTCCGAGTCGGCGACGACATCCACCCGCTCGTCGCCGAACTGGCCGGTCCCGGCGGGGCGCAGATCGGTGAGGGCCACGCCCTCGGACCCCACCAGATCCTCCCGCCGCTCTGCGGACTCGAAGCCGTGCTCGCGGTCGGTGGCATCCTGGAGCAGGAGGCCGGAGCGCGCGATGTGGCGGCTGCGCGGGAGCCGTCGCAGCAGGGCCCAGGAAGTTACCAGGATGATGACCAGGCTGAGCGAGACCACGGTGCTTGCCTGCGAGAAGTCGGCAGCCGTGGGCAAACCGCCGAGCATGCTCATGAACACGCCGCCCACAATGGCGGCGATGCCGAGCACGCCGAGGATGCCGAACCCGGGAATCAGGAGGGCCTCCACCGCGAGGAGCCCGACGCCGCCTCCCACGAGGAGAAGATCGGTCCAGGCGGCCAGCCCGACGATGACGTGCGAGCCGAAGTACGCCGACAGGCAGAGGACCCCGACCAACCCAGGGGCGCCGAGCCCGGGGGTGCGGATTTCGATGATGATCCCCAGGAACCCCAGGGAGAGCAGGAACGGGGCGACGGTCGGGTGGGAGAGGAAGCGCACCAGGCGCTCGGACCAGTTGATCTCGTGCCTGCGGATTGGGGCCTGGGCTGCGCCCGCGACCTCGAGCACCGCATCGAGGTCGTCGACCGCGCGCGCGTAGCCGATGGCGACGGCCTCCTCGGTCGTCAGCGTGAGCAGCTGCCCCTCCTCCACCACGCCGGGAATGGCGATGGCTTCGTCGACCATGGCCTCGGCGACCGCCGGATCGAGTTCCGCGGCCTCGGCCAGCGCGCGCATCTCGCTCCGCATCGCCGAGACGATCTTCTCGCTGGCCCTCTCTCCAGAGCCGTCCACCGGGGTCGCGGCGCCGATCACCGATCCGGGACGCATGAGGATCCCGTCGGTGGCGAGGGAGATCAGCGCGCCGGCGGACAGGGCCCGGCGGTTTACGTACGCGTACACCGGAATGCCGGCGTCCGCGATGGCGTCGCCGATGCGTTCGGCGGCGTCCACGCGACCTCCGGGAGTGTCGATGTCCAGCACCAGCGCCGCGGCGCCTTCCTCCTCCGCTTCGCGGATGGCCCGCTCGATGGACGGCGCCAGACCGAGCTCGATCACGCCGGTGACGGGCACAACCACCACCGGCGCGCGGCCACCGGGCTCCTGCGGGACCTCGCCGACGAATCCCAGACTCGCCCCGGCGGCGACGAAGATCCCGCCGGCCATGACACGCATTGACGTCTTCACCAGTGTCGGCCCTCCTCCGATTGCTGGCCTGCGAATACGGCGCTCCTCCACGGTCTCCTGTAATTCCCCGGTGCCCGCGCGCCGTTCCGGAAAGCTAGCAGCCCATGGACGAATCCGCGCGTGCACCGCGAGAGCCGGCACTTGCCCGCCGGACCCGGCTCCGGCATGGTGCCGGGTGTTGCGAATCCCCGGTCGTGGCCGGCAGCGCCTCTTCCGGTCGCTGCTCCCGTTGTCCTTGCCGACATCCCGATTCCTTACGCTCACGATATCAGCCATGCCCGCCATTGCCCGATCCGTCCGACGCCCGCTCACCGCCTTCGCGCTACTGACCTGCGCACTCCCCCTGCCGGGACGCGCCCAGGTCTCCGTCGCGGACGCGCTTTCCGATCTGACTCTACGGGAGATCGGCCCGGCGGTTGCCGGGGGCCGCATCGCCGACATCGAAGTGAACCCCGCCGACCCGTCCGTGTGGTATGTGGCGGTCGGTTCGGGCGGCGTGTGGAAGACCACCAACGCGGGCGTTACCTGGACGCCCGTGTTCGACGACCAGCCGTCCTACTCCATCGGCGACCTGGCGCTCGACCCCGCCAATCCGGAGGTGGTGTGGGCGGGCACCGGAGAGAACGTGAGCGGGCGCCACGTGGCGTGGGGCTCGGGCGTCTACCGCAGCCGTGACGGGGGCGGCAGCTGGGAGCAGATGGGACTCGCGGACAGCGAGCACATCGGCAAGATCCTCATTCACCCCGACGACGGGAACACCGTGCTGGTCGCCGCGGAGGGACCGCTCTGGTCGGCCGGCGGCGAGCGCGGCGTCTACCGGACCACCGATGGCGGCAACAGTTGGCAGCAGGTCCTCGCCCTCGACGAACACACCGGCGTCACCGACATCGAGTTCGCACCCGGCAACCCGGACGTGGTGTACGCCGCGGCCTTCCAGCGCCGGCGCCACGTGTGGGGCTACATGGCGGGCGGCCCGTCGTCGGGCATCCACAAGTCAACCGACGGGGGCGAGAGCTGGCGCGAGGTGACGCGCGGCCTTCCCTCCGGCGACATGGGCAAGATCGGGCTCGCGGTCACGCCGGCCGACCCCGACATCGTCTATGCGACCATCGAAGCAAACGACGAAGAGCGCGGCTTCTACCGCTCCACCGACCAGGGCGAGAGCTGGGAGAAGCGCAACTCCTACATCTCCGGGGGTACCGGACCGCACTACTACCAGGAAATCGAAGCCTCGCCGACGGATGCGGACCTGGTGATCCAGATGGACGTGTTCTACCAGATCACGCGCGACGGCGGAGCCACCTTCGCGACCCTGGGAGACGGCCGCCAGAAGCACTCAGACAACCACGCCCTGTGGTTCGACCCCGAGGACACCCGGCACATGCTGGCGGGGACGGACGCCGGGCTCTACGAGACCTTCGACGAAGGGGAGACCTGGCGCCACTTCCCCAACATGCCCATCTCGCAGTTCTACAAGGTCGCCGTCTCCAACCGCGAGCCCTTTTCCGAGATCCTGGGCGGGGCGCAGGACCTGGGAACGCTGTGGGGGCCCTCGCGCACCACCACCGTTGAAGGCGTGCGCAACTCCGACTGGTATTTCCCGATGGGAGCCGACGGCTACGGGGTGCAGTTCGATCCCTCGGACCCGGACATCCTCTACCTGATGACGCAGGTGGGGAACCTGTACCGCGTCGATCGCCGGAGCGAAGAGGCCATCCAGATCCAGCCCCAGCCCGAAGTCGGGGATCCGCCCGAGCGCTGGAACTGGGATTCCCCGATTCTGGTGAGCCCGCACTCCACGAACCGGCTGTACTTCGCGTCGCAACAGGTCTGGAGAAGCGAGGACCGGGGCGACTCGTGGACGGCGATCAGCGGCGACCTGACCACCAACACCAATCGCTACGAGCTGCCCTTCATGGGCCGGGTGTGGGAACTCGACGCGCTCCATGACAACGGCGCGATGTCGATGTACGCCACCATCACTTCCATCAGCGAGAGCCCGGTCCAGGAGGATGCCCTGTACGTCGGCACCGACGACGGGCTGATCCACTTCAGTCCGGACGGGGGCGGCAACTGGAGCCGGACCGCGGAGCTTCCGGGGGTCCCCGAGCGCTCCTTCATCAACGATGTCGAGGCCAGCCAGCACGATGCCGCGACGGTGTTCGCGGTCGCGGACGCGCACAAGATCGGCGACTTCGCGCCCTACATCTTCAGAAGCGACGACAACGGCGAGAGCTGGTCGTCCATCTCCGGAGATCTGGAGGACGGAACCATCGCGTGGGCGATCCAGCAGGACCACGAGAACGAGGACCTGCTCTTCCTCGGGGCGGAGTGGGGGCTCTACTTCTCCCCCAACGGGGGCGAGAACTGGCACCGCCTTCCGGGCGCGCCCACCATCTCTTTCCGGGACCTCAAGCTGCAGCGGCGGGACGGCGATGTCGTGGGCGCCACGTTCGGGCGGGGCTTCTACGTGCTGGACGACTATTCCGCGCTGCGCGAGATCGCGGGTGGGGCGCTGGCCGCGGAGGGTGGCGCAGGCGTGTGGCCGGTGCGGGACGCCTGGTGGTACATCCCCAGCGTTCCCAACCAGGCCCCCGGGCGCCCGACGCTCGGGACCGACGCCTACTCGGCGCCCAACCCGCCCTTCGGGGCCACGCTCACCTACTTCCTCTCGGAGGTGCCTTCGACGGCCGAGGACCGGCGCGAGGAGGAGGAGCGTGCGATGCGCGAACTGGCCACCGACGTGCCCTTCCCCGGATACGAGACGCTGCGCGCTGAAGCCGCCGAGAGCGGACCGCGGGCGCTGGTGCGCGTGTCGGACGCGAGCGGCGACCCGGTGCGCTGGGTCGAGGGCCCCGCGCGTGCGGGACTGCATCGCATCACCTGGGACCTGCGCAGACCTGCACCCAACCCCATCAACCTGACCACCCCGGCGTTCGTCCCGCCGTGGGCGTCCGCTCCGGCCGGGCCGCTGGCGCCTCCCGGCGACTACTCGGCGCAACTGGTGCTCGTCACGGCGGAAGGCGTGGAGGAGGTGGGCGGGGCGCAGAGCTTCCGGGTGAAGCCGGTGCCGAACGCGCCTCCGGGCACCGACTTCGTGGCGGTGGCGGCCTTTCAGCACCGCGTGAGCGAACTGCAGCGGCGCATCGGGGTGGCCAGCTCCGAACTCGGGCGCCAGTCGGAGCGCATCGGCTACATGCGCGCCGCCCTGCTGCGCACGCCCGCCGCGGGAGCGGATCTGTTCGGCCGCATCGACGAAGTCGAGCAGGAATTCGCCGGCATCCGCCTGCGGCTCCAGGGGGACCAGCTGCGCGGCTCCCTCAACGAGCCCAGCGTGCCGTCGGTCGCCAACCGGGTGGGCAACGTCCAAGGCGGGCACTGGCAGACCCGCCAGAACCCGACCGCCACCCAGCGGCGCAACATCGAGATCGCCGAGGGAGACCTGGGCGCGGTCGAGCAGGACCTCGCGGGCATCATCGAGGGGGCGCTGGCCGAACTGGAGGAGGCGCTGGCCGCCGCGGGCGCTCCCTGGACGCCCGGCCGCCCCATCGGTCCGTCGAACTGAAGGGTTTTGGTCTGCCGGCAGGCTCCGAGCCCGGATCGGATCCGCCCCCTCTTGCGGGTCCCCGGGCCGGAGCCGTGGCACTATAATTGTGCGCCGATTCGAGAAGCCAACGCAGCCATCACCACGGAGAAAACCGCATGACCGACCAGACCCTGGTCCACTACGACGTCCAGGACGGCGTCTGCATCCTGACCCTCGACGATCCCCCGGCGAACACCTACACCTACCAGATGATGCAGCAGCTGGACGCCTGCATCCTTCGCGCGCGCATGGACGAGGACGCGCACGTCATCGTGCTCACCGGCAAGGGCGACAAGTTCTTCAGCGCCGGCGCGAGCATCGGGATGCTGAACGAGGTCACGCCGACCTTCAAATACTTCTTCTGCCTGCACGCGAATGAGACCCTGAACCGACTCGAGCACACCCCGAAGCTCACCATCGGCGCGCTCAACGGGCACACCGTGGGCGGCGGGCTCGAGATCGCGATGGCCTGCGACCTGCGGGTGGCCCGCGCGGGCGGTTCCCGCATCGGGCTTCCCGAGATCAACCTGGGCGTGTTGCCCGGCACCGGCGGCACCCAGCGGCTCGCGAGGCTGGTCGGCAAATCACGCTCCATCGAGATGATGACCACGGGCCAGCTCTTCGGCTTCGCCGAGGCCCTCGACCACGGCATCATCAATCGCGTAATCGAGGCCGAGTCGGGTGACGACTTCATGGACAAGGTCCTGGAGTTCGCAGGCCAGTTCACCCCGCCGGCCAAGGCCTCCAAGGCCGTGGGCCTCATCAAGAGATCCGTCCAGACGGGCGCCGAAATCCCCTTCGAGACCGGCCTGGCCGTCGAGCGCGAGCTCCAGCAGCAGCTCTTCCAGAGCGACGACGCCACGGAGGGAATCGCCGCCTACGTCGAGAAGCGCCGCGCCGCCTTCCAGGGCAAATAGCGGGATGAGCGGCGTGCCCACACGCGGTCTCTGGATCGACAACGAGATGGTGGCGTCTGCTTCCGGGGCCACCTTCGCGACCACCAATCCCGCGACCGGCGAGGTGCTCGCCGAGGTCGCAGAGGCAACCGGGGAGGATGTGGCGAGGGCGGTGGAGTCGGCGCACGCCGCGCTCGCGTCGAAGGCCTGGCGCCGCACCGACACCCACAAGCGCTCGCGCCTGCTCTGGCGGCTGGCGGACCTGATCGAGCGCGACGCCCAGCTCATCGCGGAAACGGAGACCCGCGACAACGGCAAGCCCATCTTCGAATCGCGCTACGTCGACGTGCCCAGCGTGGTCGAGAACTTCCGCTACTTCGCGGGGCTGGCCGACAAGATCCAGGGCGAGACCATCCCTGTGAAGGGACCGTTTCTGAACTACACCCTGCGCGAGCCCGTGGGAGTGGTAGGGTGCATCGTGCCGTGGAATTTCCCGCTATCGCTCGCCGCCTGGAAGGTTGCGCCGGCGCTGGCGTGCGGCAACGCGGTCGTGCTGAAGCCGGCCATGGAAACGCCCCTCACCGCCCTGCTGCTGGGCGAGCTGGCGGCGGAGGCGGGCTTTCCGCCCGGCATCCTGAACGTCGTCCCGGGGCGCGGCACGCGAGCCGGAGCGGCCATGGTGCGCCATCCCGGAGTGGACGCCATCGCATTTACGGGCTCGACCGAGGTCGGCAAGACGATCATGCGGGAGGCGGCGGAGACGCTGAAGAAGGTCTCCCTGGAGCTGGGCGGCAAGTCGCCCAACATCGTCTTCGCGGACGCCGACCTGGGGAGCGCGGTGCGTGGCGCCAACACCGGCATCTTCTACGGAAAGGGCGAGGTGTGCGCGGCGGGGTCGCGCATCCTGGTGCAGGAGTCGGTCTACGAGGAGTTCCTGGACGGGCTTGCGGCGCGCGCGGACAAGATGGCTGTGGGCGACCCGATGGGCCCGAAGACGCGCATGGGCGCGATCGTGAGCCGCAGGCAGCGGGACGTGGTGCTCGGCTACATCGAGGCCGGCAAGGCGGACGGCGCCCGCTTGGTGACGGGGGGCGAGGCCGCCACGGTCGACGAAAAGGGCAACTTCGTGCAGGCGACCATCTTCGCGGACGTCACCCCCGACATGCGCATCGCGCAGGAAGAGATCTTCGGGCCGGTGGCGGCGGTCATCCCGTTCTCGGATACCGCCGACGCCATCGAGAAGGCCAACCAGACCATCTACGGGCTGGCGGCCGGGATCTGGACCCGCGACGTGGGCCGGGCGCACCGCATTGCCCGCGAGATCAAGGCCGGCACCGTGTGGATCAACACGTACAACCAGTACGACTCGGGATCCCCCTTCGGCGGATACAAGCAGAGCGGCTTTGGTCGCGACCTCGGATACCAGGCCGCGCTGGACAAGTACACCCAGGTGAAGAGCGTCTGGGTGGCGCTGGACGGATGAGGGCCCAGGTCGAATGAGGGCGGCCGGCCGATGAGGGTGCTGGACCAATGAGGCGGGCGGTCATCGTCGACGCCGTGCGCACCCCCATCGGCCGACACGGCGGCGCGCTCGCCGCGGTGCGCCCGGACGACCTGGCGGCCGGGGTGATCCGCGCCCTCGTCGACCGAAACGGCCTTGACCCGGCCGGCATCGACGACGTGATCTTCGGGTGCACCAACCAGGCCGGCGAGGACAACCGCAACGTCGCCCGCATGGGGCTGCTGCGCGCGGGGCTGCCGGTCACGGTGCCCGGCCAGACGGTCAACCGGCTGTGCGGCTCGGGGCTGCAAGCGGTCGACAGCGCCTTCCATGCCGTCGCGGCCGGCGAGGGCGACGTGTTCATCGCCGGCGGCGTGGAGAGCATGAGCCGGGCCCCCTGGGTCATGCTGAAGCCGACCGCCGGGTACGCGCGCGGAACGCCAACCGTCGCCGATACCGTGCTGGGGTGGCGCTTTCCGAACCCCGCCTTCACCTCCGAATGGACCATCGGGCTCGGGCAGACCGCCGAGGTGGTGGCGACGGAATTCGGGGTAACGCGAGAGGAGCAGGACGCCTTCGCGGCCGAGAGCCAGGCGCACGCCCAGCGTGCCATCGCCGGCGGCCGCTTCCGGGACGAGCTGGTCCCGGTGGAGGTGCCGAGGCGGAAAGGCGGGCCCGTTGTGGTCGACACCGACGAACATCCGCGCGCCGGCGTGACCCCCGAGTCGCTGGCCCGGCTCGGGCCCGTCTTCGCGAAGGACGGGACCGTCACCGCGGGCAACTCGTCGGGCATCAACGACGGCGCCGCCGCGCTTCTGGTGATGGAGGAGGAGCGGGCACGCAGCCTGGGACTCGCCCCGATGGTCCGCATCCGCGCGAGCGCGGTGGCCGGAGTGGAGCCCCAGCGCATGGGGATCGGGCCCGTGCCCGCCACCCAACGGGCGTTCCGGCGCGCCGGCATCGGTCCCGGGGACGTCGAGCTGGCCGAAGTCAACGAGGCCTTTGCCGCGCAAGCCATCCCCTGCCTGAGCCTGCTGGGTCTCGACCCGGAGCGGGTCAACGTGAACGGGGGCGCGATCGCGCTCGGGCACCCGGTGGGCTGCTCGGGGGCGCGCATCCTGTGCACGCTGGCGCACGAGATGGTGAAGCGCGGGAGCGGGGTCGGGCTCGCCACGATGTGCATCGGGGTCGGCCAGGGGATCGCCACCGTGGTCAGCGCGGACTAGCCGGCCCGTGGACAGCCGGCACGCCACGGCCAACCGGATCGAGCGCGTCACCGTCCTGGGCGCCGGGGTCATGGGCCACGGCATCGCCCAGGTGGCGGCCATGGCCGGGCACCGGGTCACCTTTCACGACCCCGACGCGGGGGCGGCCGACCGCGGCCTCGCGCGGATGCGCGCGAATCTGGACAAGGGCGTGTCCCTCGGAAAGGTGAGCGAAGAAGGCCGAACAGCCGCCCTCGACCGAATCGCGCTCGCGCCCTCGTTGGCGACCGCCTGCGCGGAGGCCGACCTGGTGGTGGAGGCCGCGCCCGAGCGCATGGAGCTGAAACGGAGCCTCTTCCGCGATGTGGAAGCCGCCGCTCGCCCATCGGCGCTGCTCGCGACCAACACCTCTTCCCTCAGCATCGACGCGATCGCCGAGGTGCTGGCCGAGCCGGGCCACTTCCTGGGGCTGCACTTCTTCAACCCGGTGCACCTGATGGCGCTGGTGGAGGTCGTGCGCGGCAGCCGCACCGACGAGGCCGCCCTGGACGCCGGCGTGGCATTCGCGCGCGGGCTGGGCAAGGAGCCCATCGTCGTCCGCGACGCCCCCGGCTTCGCCTCCTCCCGGCTCGGGGTGGCCCTGGGGCTGGAAGCCATGCGCATGGTTGAGGAGGGCGTGGCCGATCCCGCCGCCATCGACAAGGCCATGGAACTGGGTTACCGCCACCCCATGGGCCCGCTCCGGCTCACCGACCTGGTGGGGCTCGACGTTCGGCTGGCGATCGCCGAGTATCTGCACGAGAAGCTGGGCGGCGAGCGCTACCGACCTCCCGCCATCTTGCGACGCATGGTGGAAGAGGGGAAGCTCGGGAGGAAGTCGGGAGAAGGCTTCTACCGCTGGGACAAGGAGAAACGGTGACGGCCAGGGGGACCGGCAACAGCCGGACGGACGCTGACGGCAAACGCGGGACGCTGACGGCCTCGGCGGGCGGACCGAGCTACGAGACCATCGTGGTCGAGCGCGAGGGCTCCGTCGGGACCGTGCGCATCAACCGGCCCGACAAGCTGAACGCCCTCAACGCGGTGGTGCGGCGCGAGATCGCGCAGGCGATGGACCGGCTCGCCGATGACGACGCGGTGCGGGTCGCCATCCTGTGCGGGACCGGCGAGAAAGCCTTCGCGGCGGGCGCCGACGTCTCCGAGTTCGCGGGGCGCACCGCCGGCGAGCAGCGGGAGGTCTACCGGCGCCGGCGCGTGTACGACGCCGTTGCCGCCTTCCCGAAGCCCCTCATCGCCGCCATCCACGGCTTCTGCCTGGGGGGCGGGGTCGAGTTGGCGCTCGCCTGCGACGTGCGCGTGGCCGACCCGAGCGCCCGCTTCGGCCAGTTCGAGATCCGGCTGGGGCTGATTCCGGGGGCCGGCGGCACCCAGCGACTGGCGCGGCTGGTGGGGCCGGGACAAGCGGCCCGCATCGCCCTGAGCGGCGACGTGGTCGACGCCGCCGAGGCCCACCGCATCGGCCTGGTGGAGATCCTCGCCGACGAGGGCGAGCACCTCGAGCGGGCCCGGGAGCTGGCGGGACGCATGGCGCGCTGGAGCCCGTTCGCGCTCGGGCTGGTCAAGGAGTCGCTCCGGGCCGCCGCCGAGACCCCGCTGGCCGAGGGACTGGCGCTGGAAAAGGAGCTCTTCCTCGCCGCCTTCGCGAGCCACGACGGCCGCGAGGGCGTGCGTGCCTTCGTCGAGAAGCGCCGCCCGGAGTTCCGCGGACGATGAACCGGGTGAAGCTGGTGCGCGCCGCGACCACGATCTACTTCGTGCTCTTCCTGGTCTTCGTCACATGGCCGGGCTTCGTCCCCTTCAACCGTCCTCTGCCGCTGCTGCTGGGCCTCCCATTCAACATGGCCGCGATCGGGCTCTGGGTGGGGTTCGGGGCGGTGGTGCTCTTCGTGCTGGACCGCTCGGAGGAACGGAACCGCGCTGGCGGGCCGGCGGGAGACGCCCGAGGCCGGCCGGGACAGGACTCGCGGGCCGGAGGTGCCGGGTAGATGGAGCGCTGGCAGCTGATCGCGGGCCTGATCCTGGTCTACCTGGCGGTGACGCTCGGCATCGGGCTGATGGCGGGCCGGCGCGCCTCCCGGAGCGTGACCGGCTATGTGGCCGGAGACCGCCGCTTCGGCCTGCTCGTCATGTACTTCGTCACCGGGGCGACCGTGTTCTCCGCCTTCGCATTCCTGGGCGGGCCGGGCTGGGCCTACTCCCGCGGCGCCGCGGCCTTCTACATCCTCTCCTACGGCGCCCTCGGAATCGCGCCCTGGTACTTCATAGGGCCGCACGCGGCCGCACTCGGGCGGCGCTTCGGCTACGTCACCCAGGCGCAGTTGCTGGTCGGACGCTTCCCTTCGCGCTTCCTGTCCGCGCTAATGGCGGCGCTTTCGGTGGCGGCCTTCGTACCCTACGTCACCCTGCAGATGCAGGGGGCGGGGATCGTCATCGAGGCGGTCACCGACGGCCATGTGCCGCTGGCCGTGGGCGCGGCGATCGCCTACGGCATCGTGGCCCTCTACGTCCTGACCAGCGGGGTGGCCGCGGTGGGATGGACCAACACCTTCCAGGGCATCTTCATGGTCGCGATCGCCTGGTCGCTCGGCATCTACCTGCCCTTCCGGCTGTACGGGGGGGTGGGAGAGATGTTCGAACGCATCCTGGCCGAGCGTCCGGAGATGCTCTCCGTTCCGGGCTTGACCGCCGCGGGCGATCCCTGGAGCTGGGGCGGCTACTCGAGCGCCATCCTCGTGAGCGCGATCGGGCTCATGATGTGGCCCCACCTCTTCATGAAGGCCTTCACCGCGCGCGACGACCGCACGCTCCGCCGCACAGTGGTCCTCTTCCCCACCTTCCAGCTCTTCCTGATCCCGGTCTTCCTGATCGGCTTCGCCGGCGTGCTGCTGCCGGAGTCCCCCCCCAACGCCGACTTCATCCTCCCCTTCCTCATCCTGCGCTCCGAGCTGCCGGTGCTGGTCGTGGGCCTCTTCTGCGCGGGCGCCCTCTCGGCGTCCATGTCGACCGGGGACGCGCTCCTGCACGCCGCGGCATCCGTGACGGTGGAGGACGGCATCGGCCCCTTCCGCCGGCTAAGCGATGCCGGCCAGCGCCGTCTGATGCAGGTGCTGGTCCTGGTGGTGGGGGTGGTCGCGTACTGGTTCGCGCTGGACGAAGATTCCTCGCTGGTCGTGCTGCTGCTGACCGCCTACGGCATCATATGCCAGTTCGCGCCTCCCATTTGCGCGGCGCTCTTCTGGCGACGCGCCACCACCCCGGGCATCGTGGCCGGTCTGGTCGCGGGCTCGGCGACCGCGGTCTTCTTCTTCACCACGGGGTATCTGGGGATGGAACTGCGTCCCCTGGACCTGCACGAGGGAATACTGGGGCTCATGGTCCACATCCCGGTGCTGGTGGGGGTGAGCCTCGCCACCCGGCCGCAGGACCGGGATCACACCGAGGCCTTCCTCAACCCGCGAGGCTCATCGGGAACCCATGACTGACCCCAAGGGAGCGGCGGGCGCGCCTCAGGAGCGGCTGGCTCGCATGCGGGAAGTGATGAGCGAGGTGACCGACCGGCTCATCGAGCTGATGGGGGAACGCCGCAAACTCGCCATCGAGATCGGGCGGGTGAAGAAGGAACTGGGCCTTCCGGTCCTCGACCCGGCGCGCGAAGCGCGGATGGTGCGTCAGGCCGCCGTGCGGGCGCGCGAACTGGGCGTGGACCCGGAGATGGCGCGCGACATCATCTGGCGCATCATCGCGTCGGCGCGCGAGGCTCAGGGAGGACGCCGACCCGGATGGCCGGACCCACCCTCCAATCGGGCGCGCTAGTTCGGGCTTACCGAAACGAACTGGCGGTTCCGGCGCCGCTCGAACTTCACCACGCCGTCGACCAGGGCGAACAGGGTGTCGTCGCCCCCCCTGCCGACGTTGGTGCCGGGATGGAAGCGGGTGCCGCGCTGGCGCACGAGGATGCTGCCCGCGGTTACGGGCTGTCCGCCGTAGCGCTTGACGCCCAGGAACTTCGGCTTCGAGTCGCGTCCGTTTCGGCTTGAGCCGACGCCTTTCTTGTGTGCCATCTCGGGTTCCTTCCCGGCTCGGACTGCTACGTGACGATCTCGTCGATGCGCACTTCGGTGAACTTCTGGCGATGACCCTGCTTCTTGCGGTATCCCTTCCGGCGCTTGCGCTTGAAGATGATGAGCTTCCGGTCCTTGCCGTGCGCCAGCACCTCGGCCCGCACCGCAGCGCCTTCGACCGTGGGCGTACCGACCTCCGGTTCGCCATCCCCTCCACCCGTCATCAGCACGCGATCGAAGGTGACCGTCGAGCCCTCCTCGGCAGCAAGCGCCGGGACCCGCAGCCGGAGACCCGGCTCGGCCCTGAACTGCTTTCCGCCGCTCTCGAACACCGCGTACATGCCTGCCTCTTCACGTAGATGGAGATCCCGGACACGGGGACTGCGGCACAAGGCTCCGCAGCCCGAAAAAGCTACAGAGTCGCCCGGTCAGGTCAAGGGCACCCGGCACGCACCTAGACCGTCGCGTACTTCCCGGTCACATCCACCTGGGCCCGGCCCGAGAGCAGGCGGAACTCGTCTTCGCCCAGCAGAGGATCGTCGCGCAGGCTGATCTCCAGGCCGGTGGCGCTCGACACCCGGTTGCGAAAGTCCGGCTCCGAGTCGAGCACGTGCAGCGCCACCTCGGGGTGGATGCGCACCGTGAGACTGCGCTCGCTCTTCGCCGCGGCAGCGCGCTTGAGGCTGCGCTCCACCCGGCGCATCACGGTGTCGGGCGCGAAGACGCGGCCCAGCCCTCCGCAATGGGTGCACGGGTCCGTGATCGAGGTGAAGATCGACGGCCGCACGCGCTGGCGGGTCATCTCGATCAGCCCGAGCTCGGAGACGGCGAACGCGCGGGTGCGGGCACGGTCGCGCCCCAGGTGGGTGCGGAGTTCGTGCAACACCTTGTCGCGGTCCTTCTGCGTGTCCATGTCGATGAAGTCCACGACCACGATTCCACCGACGTCGCGCAGCCGGAGCTGGCGGGCGATCTCGCGCGCCGCCTCCAGGTTGGTCTTCAGGATGAGCGAGGCGGGATCGTTCTTCTTCCTGCCGGCGAAGCGCCCGGTGTTCACATCGATCGATACCAGCGCCTCGGTCGGCTCGATCACCAGATGGCCGCCGGATTTGAGCCCCACCTTGCGCCGGAACGAGCGGTGGATCTCCTCCTCGATGCCGTGAACGTCGAAGAGCGGCTCCTCTCCCCGGTACAGCTTCAGCCGGTCCAGCAAATCGGGAGCCACGCCCTGCACGTAACCCTCGATCTCGCGAAAGATGACGGGCGAATCCACCGTCAGCGAGTCGAACTTGTCGCTGAACAGATCCCGGATGACGCCGCTGATCAGACGCGCTTCGCGGCGCACGACCCCAGGCTCGGCAGCGGCCTTCGCCGTCCGCTGGATCTCCAGCCAGCTCCCCCGGAGGGTCTCAAACTCGCGCGCGAACCGCTTCTCGGTCGCCTCCTCCCCCACCGTGCGCACGATCACCCCGCCGGAATCGGCCGGCACCACCCTGCGGGCAAGGGCACGCAGCCGCGACCGCTGCTTGCGGTCCTCGATCTTGCGGCTCACGCCGACGCGCGACGAGAACGGCATGTAGACGAGGAAGCGGCCGGCCAGCGAGACCTGGGCGGTCAGGCGCGGCCCCTTGGTGCCGATTGGCTCCTTGGTGACCTGCACGGTGACCCGGTCGCCCTTGTTGAGCAGTTTCTGGATCGGCGTGTTCTGGCCGTCGCGGCCGTTCTCCGACGGTTCACCGTCCTGGTGAACCACATCCGAGACGTGCAGAAAGCCCGCCTTCTCGACGCCGATGTCGACGAAGGCCGCCTGAATGCCGGGAAGCACCGCCTCTACCCGTCCCAGAAACACGTCACCCACCAACCGTCCCTGGTCCGGGCGGTCCAGCATCAATTCTACGAGTCTCTTGTCTTCCAGTAGCGCCACCCGCGTCTCGCGCGAGGACGCGCTGATGATGATCTGTCTCCTCAAATCCCTGGTTTCTCCGCGAGTCGCGGGGCCCGGGACCGCCCGAGGGCCTCCCTACCCCGCCTTCAGCTCTGCAGCCATTCCGCCTCCGCCGACCTCGCGCACCAGGTGGCGAGCGATCAGCAAGCGCTGAATCTCGCTCGTGCCCTCTCCGATCTCGCACACTTTCGCGTCGCGAAACATCCGTTCCACCGGGTAGTCGTTCGTGTACCCGGCACCTCCCAGAAGCTCGACCGCCTCCGTGGTGGCGCGCATCGACAGCTCCGAGGCGAACAGCTTCGCCATGGAGGCTTCCTTGGAGAAGGGGCGTCCCTGATCCTTGAGCCAGGCCGCGTGATACGTCAGATGCCTGGCGGCCTGGATCCCCGTGGCCATGTCGGACAAGCGGAATTGGACCGCCTGATAGTCGTAAATCCTGTGCCCGTAACGTTTCCGTTGCAACGTATACTCCAGCGCGGCGTCAAAAGCTCCCTCGGCGATGCCGAGAGCCAGGGCGGCGATTCCAATGCGCCCCGCATCGAGGGTGCGCATGAAGTTGACGAAGCCCTCGCCTTCGGCCCCGAGCCGGTTCCCGGCCGGTACGAAGACGTTGTCCAGCACCAGCTCGCGGGTATCCGAAGCCCGCCACCCCATCTTGTCTTCCTTGCCGCCGGCCCGTACGCCCCGGGTGAAATCGAGTTCCGCCGAATGCCCCACCCCCAGGCGGCGCGCCGTCTCCAGGTCGCACGTCGGCTTGGTGACGATGAAGCTGGTGATGCCGCGGGTGCCCCGCGCCGGATTGGTAAGCGCGGTGATGGTGAAGATCTCCCCGACGCCGGCGTGCGTGATGAAGATCTTGGAGCCGTTGATGCGGTAGCCGTCTCCCTCGCGGACCGCGCGCGTGCGTGTGCCCGCCGAGTCCGATCCCGCCGCCGGCTCGGTGAGCCCGAAGCCTCCCAGCACGCGGCCGCTGGCGAGCAGGGGCAGGTATCTCCGCTTCTGCGCCTCGGTCCCGAACGTCAGGATCGGGCTCGCGCCCAGCGTCGTGTGCGCCGACACCGTGATGGCGTGGCTGGCGTCATGCCGCGCCAACTCCTCGACGACGAGGATGTAGCTCAGGTAGTCGCGTCCCATCCCCCCGTATTCTTCGGGAATGGGCACGCCCAGGAGCCCCATCTCGCCCATCGCGCGCACGTTCTCCCAGGGGAAGGTCTGGGTGCGGTCGATCTCGGCCGCGACGGGCGCGATGTGTTCCAGCGCGAAGGCTCGAACCCCTTTGCGCAGACGGGCGTGATCAGGACCGAGGTAGGGTTCCATCACTTCGATCCTATATCATGTGTTACATCATGTACAACATGATAAGTCATTTTATATCTTTATGTTATTGGATGTTTGCCAAAAGCGCAATGAAGGCCTCCCTCCGGGTGGAGGAGGCCGCATGGGCATGCGGAATGGTACACCGCGGGCGTCGATAGGGTGCGGGCAAAGGGCGGCCTGCTCAGGGGTTGAAGCCGATCTCCCAGATGCCGGCACGCAGATGGCCCGGCCCGAAGAACTCTCCCGACCATAGTTCATCTTCTCCGAGGAAGTCGACCAGGACAACTCCCTCCATCCTGGTGCGGGCGATCACCGTCGCCGTGGCCAGGTCGATGACGTCGATCTGACCGTAGTGTCTGTCGATCGCCTCGTATTCGGGCTTCATCTCGAGTCGGACGCGTCCACCCGGTCCCGGGCGTTCCTCCATCATGTCCAGCCAGTCATCCCGTCGCCGCCAGGTCAGGACCCACAAGCGGTCTTCGGAATCGACTCGCAGCGCCCGTATCGTGCTGGCGGGAGGATTATCCGCAGATTCAGGAGCATCCGGATCCCAGGGCGGATCGTTGAACCCGGGAACCAGGAAGCCCGTGACCCGGCGGCCGTCCTCATCCCAGACCTCTATGCTGTAGGCGCCGTTCAGCGGCGCGGAGAAGATTCGATGAGCGGAATCGGTGGTGAAGGCTCTCCAGGAGGCGGTTTGCGCCCTCGGATTCTCGGGATCGACAAACCCGCCAAACGACCGTTTGATCTCCCCGTCCTCGACAATGTGGAGCGGCGAACCGATGGCGTCGGGGGTCGGATGCCACATGTTGACCACCCACCGCCCCCCGTCTCCCAATGGACCAACGTCCGCTACATGGTCAGGAAGCGAATGGTCTTCGATCAGGGTGAAGTCCGGGCCTACGACGCTGTGGCGATAGTTCCCGCTGTCGAAGATGTGTATGCGACCCTCGCGGTCCGTGTGCACCGGCATTGCGTTTTCCCACTCGAGCGGACCCTCCCCGGCTCGTCCGACTTCACCCACGAAGTTGCCGGCCGCATCGAAGACCTTCACCGCTTCGTACTGACCGAACCAGTAGTTGCCGGCGCTGTCTCGCACGAGATGGAAGGCACCCCGCAAGTATCCCTCGCCGATCGTGTCTCCCATGACCAGCATGCGTTCGAGCGTGATGCAGTCGTCGCAGAGGGATTCAGCCTCGCGGATGAGCCGGACTTCGGTGCTGTCCGTGACCTCGGTCCAGTGCGCGCGGGGCGCCTCGTTGGGTGGGGCGCAGCCGACGATGCCGGCGGCCAGGAGGATCGCAATGGCGGCGAGGGACCGGGAAGTGCTCATGCGGTGGGAATCCTCGGTAGTGGATGCGGAGAGGGAGGACGTGGCGTGGGCCGGGTGACTGCGGCACGGGCGCCCCGCTCAGGGGCTGAAGCCGATTTCCCAGATGCCGACGCGGAGGTGACCGGCGCCCGCATACTCCCCCGCCCAAAGAGCGTTGTCGCCCAGGAAGTCGACGACGATCACTCCCTCCATTCTGGTGCGGGCGATGACCGTAGCCGTGGTCAGGTCGATGACGGCGATCTGACCGTCGAACCGATCCATGGTAGCGAGGCCCGGTTTCATTTCGAGGGTGAGTCGCCCGTCCGGGCCGCGGCGTTCTTCCATCATGTCGAGCCAGTCGTCCCGGAGCTTCCAGCTCAGGACCCACAGCCGGTCATCGGAGTGGAGACGAAGGGCTCGCAACGTGCTTGAGGGAGGATTGTCCGCGGACTGCGGAGCATCCGAATCGAATGGTGGGTCGTTGAACTCGGGATCTAGGAAGCCCGTGATTCGCCGGCCAGCCTCGCTCCAAACCTCGATTTCGTAGCCGCGACTCCACGGTGCCGAGAAGATTCGATCGGCGGAATCCGTGGCGATGATCCTCCAGGGCTGGGTCGACGCACTGCGATCATTCGCGAGATCGCTCACCCCTCCAAGGGACCGTACTATCTCCTCACCGTCCAGGATGACAAGAGGCTCGCCACGAGCTGCCCCTTCCGGATACCATGTGTTGACCACCCAGCGCGCCCCATCGTCGAGGGCACGGACGTCCCTGCCGCCGGGGAATCTGTTTTCCTCGAGAAGATTGAAATCCGGACCGATCACGCTGTGGCGAAGGTTGCCCCCGGTATCGAAGATGTGGACGCGGCCACTGGCGTCCGTGTGGACGGGCAGGGCGTTGCTCCACTCCAGTGGCCCCTGGCCCGCGCGCCCGACTTCGCCCACGAAGGTGCCGGCCGCGTCGAAGAGCTTCACCGCGTCGTATTGCCCGAACCAGTAGTTGCCGGCGCTGTCGCGCACCATGTGGAACGCTTCGCGCAGATAGCCCTCGCCGATCGTGTCGCCGACGATCAGTACCTGGTGGACCGTGATGCAGTCCTCGCAGAGCGACTCCGAGTCGCGGATGAGCCGGACCTCGGTGCTGTCGGTGACGTCGGTCCAGTGAGCGCGGGGCGGCTCCTCCGGTGGGGCGCAGGCGATGAAGAAGCCGTGCGCGAGGAGGATCGCGGCGGCGGTGAGGGACCGGGAGGTGCTCATGCGATGGGGACTCCCAGTAGCGGAGGAGGTGACGGAGGGCGTGACCACACCTTACGCCTGTGCGGGGGCGCGGGCGGTGGGCCCGGACGCGTCAAGGTACGAGACGGCGGCCGGAGTTCGCCACCGGAGTTGGCTCCATCGTCCCACGGATCGGCCCGACCGCTCCTCGTATTACCGTCGTATTACAAGCCTTGGACCGGATCCTTGGCGATGCCGCGAGCGTGTGCCGGCCATCACTGCCGCTGGCAGTTGTCGCAGGTGCCGCAGTTGGCCTTGTCGAGGGCGTCCCCGAAGTAGCCGAGAATGCGGGCGCGGCGGCAACCGCGCGTCCGCGCATAGCGCTCCACGGCGGCCAGTTTGGCCACCTCGGCGCTGCGCCGCTCGCGCAGCCTTCCCAGCGGGAGTCGGCGGACGTGGGGGCGCAGGTCGACGTGGAGGATGTCGCCGGGCTGCTCGGGAGGATCCTCGCGCAGGTTCACCACCCGGCAGGCGGCCAGCGCGCGGGCCAGGGCGCCCACGTTGGATGGGGTCAGCGGGGTGCCGCCGCGGGCGCGAAGCTCGTCGACCGGAAGCTTCAGCCGCGTTTGCCCTGCGGCCCGGCGGCGGAGATCGCGCCAGAAGCGGCGCACCGCGCGCGGGGGCGGGTAGCTGTGGTCGATGAAGGTCATCTGGCCCGCGCGGTCGCCCCTGGACCAGAGCGCCAGGCAGTGCGCGGTGTCTCCGTCGCGGCCGGCCCGGCCGGCTTCCTGGTAGTACGCCTCCATGGTGCGCGGGAGCTCGTGGTGGATGACCAGGCGCACGTCGCTCTTGTCGACCCCCATGCCGAAGGCGTTGGTGGCGGCCACCAGGGGGGCGTCGCCGGCCATGAAGGCGTCCTGCACGCGGGCCCGCTCGGCCGCCGGCAGCCCGGCGTGGTAGGCTTCGGTGGTGTGGCCGAGGGCGGCCAGGTCGTCGCGGACGCGCTCGACCCCCTTGCGGCTGCTCGCGTAGATGAGCGTGACGCCGGGGCGGTTGCGCACCAGGACCCTCAGCCTCTGCCGTTTCTCCTTCCACGACCGGGCCCGCTCGACCCCCCACACCAGGTTGGGCCGGTCGAAGCCTCCCACCACGGTGACCGGGTCGGCGAGCCGCAACCGGGTCACGATCTCCCGCCGGGTGCGCGGGGTGGCGGTGGCGGTGAGCGCGATCATTGGAGCCTCGAACATCCCGCGCAAACGGTCGAGGCGCAGGTAGGCGGGACGGAAGTCGTGGCCCCACTCGGAAATGCAGTGGGCTTCGTCGACCGCGAGCAGGCTCACCTTCAGGCGCGGCAGCATGGTGCGGAACGAACGGCTCTCGAAGCGTTCCGGGGCGACGAATACCACGCGTAACGCGCCATCGACGAGCTGCGCCTCCACCTGGTCGCGCTCCTGCGAGGAAAGAGTGGAGTTGAGAAACGCGGCGGGGATGTCGGCTTCGCGGCAGCGCATCGCCTGGTCGGCCATGAGGGAGACCAGGGGGCTGACCACGATGGTAGCGTGGGGGAGCACGGCGGCGGGCACCTGATAGCACACGCTCTTCCCTCCCCCGGTCGGGAGGATGCCGAGGGCGTCGTGGCCCTGGAGCACCGCGCGCACCAGCACGTCCTGCCCGGGCCTGAACCCCGGGTAGCCGAAGTGGCGCTTGAGGGCGTCGAGGGCGATGCGGTCCGCTTCCTCGCCGTCCGGGACCGGAAACCGTGTCGCCGGGAGTGCTGCCGGGCTCGCCATGGACCCGAAAGATCGGGCTGGAACCCGGGCGCCTCCATGGCGGGAGGGGACGATTCGGCAGGTCGCCGTGAGCCGCTGGTCACGATCGTGGAGCGCCGGGGTCCGCGCGAACCGCCGCTCGGAAAGGCGGCAAGCGGTGCCTGGCCCGAGGGCAGTGTCTATACTGAATGCCCTTGCGCGCGCCCGGATTCGCTGTCCGGGCGGGCCAGAGGAGGACGGCTATCGACCGAGGAGAGGCCATGCACCATCGAACCATCCGGACTCGAATGCTGTTGAGCGCAGGGGTGGCCGCCGCCGTGTGCGTTGTCGCTTGCGGACAGGATTCCGGAGAGAGCGCCATGGGCGGCGGCGAAGCGCAGGACGCCGCAGGCGCCGCCGCGGCCGCCGACGGGGTCCACTCCTCCGCCCGTCACGACTTCCGCGTGGTCACCGTCGCCGATGGCCTCGACCACCCCTGGTCCATGGCGTGGCTGCCCGGCGGCGAGATGCTCATCGTGGAGCGTCCGGGTCGCCTGCGCGTGGTGCGCGACGGCGTGCTCCAGCCGGAGCCGGTGGCGGGTTGGCCGGAGGTCTACCGGGATGAGGGCCAGGGTGGCTTCATGGACATCCTGCCCCACACCGATTTCGCCGAGAACCGGTGGCTCTACCTGAGCTACGGCAAGCCCAACGAGGACGGGTCGGAGGGTACCACGACGGTGGTCAGGGGGCGCTGGGACGATGGCCGGGTCACCGACGTCGAGGAGATCTTCGAGTCCAACGCCTGGCACGACAACAACAACCACTTCTCCGGGCGGATGGCCTTCGGACTGGACGGCTACCTGTACCTGACGGTGGGCGACCGCATGTTCGAGCCCGACATGATGGCCGAACACCCGGCGCTGGACGTGACCAACCACATGGGCACCATCGTGCGCCTGCACGACGATGGCCGCGTGCCCGATGACAACCCCTTCGTGGGGAACGGCGACGCGCTACCCGAAATCTGGAGCTACGGGCATCGCAACCTGCAGGGCCTCGCGGTGGACCCGGGCACCGGGAACGTCTGGTCGAACGAGCACGGGCCCCGGGGCGGCGACGAGCTCAACCTGATCGTGAGCGGCGGAGACTACGGCTGGCCCGTGGTCTCCCACGGCATCAACTACGACGGCACGGCGTACACGCTTGACGCCTCCGGGGAGGGTGTGGAGTCCCCGCGCTTCGTGTGGACGCCATCCATCGGCATCTCCGGCATGATGATCTACCGCGGGGACGCGTTCCCCTGGTGGAAGGGCAGCGCCTTCGTCGGCGGCATGGTCGGCGAGCAGCTTGGCCGGGTCATCCTCGAAGGAACCGATGCGCTTGGCGTCGAGATCCTGCTCCCGGGCGAACTGGGGCGCATCCGCGATGTGCGTGAGGGTCCCGACGGGCTCATCTATCTCGCCCTTGAGCACCAGGAGGACCTCACGGCGGTGGTGCGCCTTGAGCCCGTGGCCAGCGACGTGATGCCTCCGGAGTAACTGACTCCCTACCGGGGGAAGCCTGCCTCGGGCATGTTCGGGATGATCCGCAGCGCGTTCGCGTAGTACACCTTGCGCAGCACCTCGTCCGGAAGGCCCATGCCGTAGAGCTTCCAGAAGGCGTGGTAGTTCCGGTAGTAGTCGAAGTACTCGTCCTCGGTCTCGAAGACGCGCCAGTAGTAGGGATACTCGTCAGGCTGGAAGGAATCCTTGCCGAAGAGGATGCGGTCCTGGTACCGGACGAAGAACTCGCGCGCGAAGCGGGGCTGCCGTCCCAGGTCGTAGAGCACGGCGCCGACCTCGCCGTGGACGTTGGGGAAGCGGTCGAAGAGCTCGCCCAGGCGGCCGAGATCCTGCGTGTGCCATCCCATGTGCGCCAGCACCCAGGTCGTATTGGGATGCTTCGCCAGCATCCGGTCGCGCTCCGCCATCAGCTCCTCGAAGGAGGGGAACCGCTCGCTGTCGAAGAAGCGGCGGTTGGGGAAGATGGCCAGCTCGAGCCAGCGTTCGTTCTCGTAGTCGAGGGGCTGGAAGAACTCCGCGGGGTCGGCGGTGTGGATGAAGACCGGAATCCCGAGGCGGGCAGCGGTCTCCCAGACGATGTCGAGTTCGGGATCGTCAAGCTGGAGGCGGGTGCCGTCGGCCTTGCGGGTGGTTAGCCCGAACTGCTTGCCGATCTCGCCGATGCCCACCGCGCCCGCGCGCACGTCCTCTTCCAGTTGGGCCGCGATGCGGGCGCCCGACCCGGGACCCACGTTGCGCAGATCGAGCGTGGTGAAGAACACGAAGCGGTCGGCGTGCCCGGCGGCGCGCACGGCCTCGATCTGACGGGTGAGGCGGCTGCCGGAGCTGCCGCGCGCCTGCACGATGACCTGGAGGTTCAGCTCGTCCATCGCCGCCACCACCCGCTCGATGGTGGCACGGTCGGCGAGTGACGGGGGATGCCCGTGCAGGTCCACCACCGGGTACTTCGCCCGCGGCACCGGGTTCTCCCGGACGACGAGGGTGGAGCGCGGCTGATACTCGACGATGCTCGGAGGCGGGAGGGTCGGCTGCGCGAAGTTGGGCCGACGGCTCTGCGCGTCCAGGGCGGCGGGCAGGAGAAGCAGCGCGGCGATCGGTGCGGTTCGGCGCATGGTGGGCGCTCCGGCGTGGCAGTGATCGGGCATTGGGTCGAGATGCGGATTGCGGCCGCGGCGCGGAGGCCGTCGGCCGTGGCGCGTATGGAAACTTGGCGAGAGGCGGCGGTGTCGGCCATGGCCCCGAATCCGGGAAGCCGCGATTGTCCGGGCGGTGGCGACTCCCGGGGATGGCGTGCCATGTTGGCGGGGATCCGACTCTCGCGCGGCCCGCGTGGGCGCAGTTCCGTCCCGGCAGGTCGCGGCAGCCCCTGGCGCCCAGGATGGAGGTAGCCATGTCCCGATCGCCCTCGTTGTCCCGAAGCGCCATCGCCGCGCTCGTCGTCCCCCTCCTGCTCACCGTCGCCGCGCCCGCGACGGCCCAGGAGCCGGCGGGCTGGGGCGCGGACCTTGTGTTCAACACCTTCTCGATCGTCGGCATCGACCCGGTGACCGGCGAGTCCGGGGTGGCGGTCACCACGCGCGTGGCGTGCGTGGGCAACGCCGTCCCGTGGGTGCGGCCAGGGGTGGGGGCGGTGGCTACCCAGGGCGGGACCCGGCTCGAGTACGGCCACGATCTGCTCGACCTTCTGGAGCAGGGCGTGGCCCCCCAGGAGGCCATGGACCGCGTGGTGGCGGCGGACGAGGGGCGGGAACGCAGGCAGGTGGGCGTGATCGACATGCAGGGGCGGTCGGCCCAGTGGACCGGCTCCGGCCAGTACGGCGCCGAAGACAGGGGTGACTGGGTCTGGGAGCGCAAGGGCCTCAACTACGCCGCGCAGGGCAACGCGCTGGTGAGCACCGCCGTGGTGGACTCGGTCGCGGTCGCGTTCGAGAGAACGGAGGGGTCGGGGCGCCACCTGGCGGACCGGCTGATCGAGGCCCTCTACGCCGGGCAGGTGCTGGGCGGGGACGGCCGCCACGGCCGCACCCAGTCGGCCGCGGTGCTGGTCGCGGACCCGCGTCCCGGCATGTCGCGCCGCCAGGACGGGGTGACCACCGACATCAACGTGTGCGAGCACCCCGAACCGATAAGGGAGGTGCGGCGCATCTACGACACCATCTCGGAGACGCTCGGCTTCCGCAGCCTCCAGCAGTTCGCCGGCCGCGACGTGCTGCAGCTAAAGGTCATGCTGCACGCGCTGGGATACTACCGGCCGGGCTCGCCGCCGCCTTCCATGGAAACGACGGACGCGCTCCTCTACGATCGCGAGACGGTCGAGGCCGTGGACGCCTTCCGCGCGGCTCAGGCCTGGCAGACCTCCGTGCCCGGCTGGGTGGACGCGAACACCATCGCGAGGCTGTGGAGCCGGCTGGAGGAGGCCGGAGTCGCCGATGAGGTGCGCCAGCGGTTGCGGGACGTGGTGCGGGTGCGGCGCTAGGAAGAGATCAGGGCTGTTCGCGGCGCAGCACCACGCCCGGTTGCGCTCCCGTGACAGCCCCGTCCTCGTAGACGACCGTTCCTCCGACCCATACGCGCTCGATCCCGATCGACGTCAGGTGGGGCTCCGCGGTCGTCGCGCGGTCGATGACGGTCTCGGGGCTGAAGAGCACGAGGTCGGCGGCAGCGCCCACTTCCAGCGTGCCCCGGCCGGAGAACCCCATGTGCGCCGCCGCCAGCCCCGTCATCTTGTGGATGGCCTCCTCCAGGGTGAGCCGACCTTCCGAGCGCACGTATTGCCCGAGCACCCTCGGGTAGGTGCCGAACCCGCGAGGGTGGGCGCCGCGCAGCCCGCCGTCGGACGCGACGTTGGCATGCGGCCAGGCCATCAGCGCGGCGATGTCGTCGACGGTCATGCTGGTCGCGACGATGCTCTCGCCTCCGTCTCTGCCCTCGGCGCGCGCCGCCTGCGATTCGGCGATGAGATCGAGGTAGGTGGTGACGGGATCGGTGCCTCGCTCCTGCGAAATGTCGGCCAGGGTCCTGCCTTCGAGGGCGGGATCGGGCTCGAAACGCCCGATCAGCATCCCCTCGGGAGCGACCAGCTCTTCCAGAGCGAAACGCGCGGCCTCGCGGTCCGTGAAATCGCGCTCCGGGAACAGGACGGTCATGGTGGACTGCCAGTACTCGTAGGGATAGACGTCCGCCGTTAGGTCGAGACCCTCGGCGCGCGCCGCATCGAGCCGTGCCAGGATCTCTGCCGCCTGTCCCCAGAGGCTCCGAGCGGCCAGCTTGAAGTGCGAGATCTGCACGGGCAGGCGGGCGCGCCCCGCGATTTCGATGGTCTCCTCGATGGCTTCGCGCAGGCCCCGGTCCTCGCTTCGCATGTGCGAGATGTAGCGGCCGCCGTGGGCCGCCGCCGTCCCGGCGAGCGCGACGACTTCGTCCGTGGTCGAGTAGATCCCGGGGTCGTACTCGAGTCCGGTCGAGAGGCCGAGCGCACCGCTGCCGAGTTCTGTCTCAAGGAGCGCCTGCATGGCCGCGACCTCGTGCTCGGTCGCTTCGCGGCGGAAGTCGCTACCCATGACCTGACGGCGGAGCGTTCCGTGTCCAGCGTACGAGGCCACGTTCACCGCCGCGGGGGCCGCTTCCAGCGCGGCGAAGAAGTCGGCGATCGGGAACGGCGATCCTCCGTCCTGCCCGACCACGATGGTCGTGATGCCCTGGCTTACGGCGGCCAGCGCGGTCAACTCGATCAGGAGGCCGCCGTCGTGGTGGCTGTGGGTGTCGACGAAACCCGGGGCGAGCACCAGTCCGGCGGCATCGTAGACGTGGTCGCCGTCGGAAGGAGACGGAGTTTCGCCGGCCCCGTGGGGCGTCACCTCGGCGATCGTGCCTCCAACGACGCGCACCGATCCGGTGAATCCGCCGCGGCCGGTGCCGTCGACGATGGTGGCGTCCTGGATCACGAACGTGCCCTCGTCGGCGGAGACCGGTGCTCCGCCATCGCCCCCGCAGGCGGCCAGCAGAGGCACCAGGACGCAGAGCGCGCGCATCGGGGTTGGAGACACGTGTCGGGTTCCTCCTGTTCCCGGGTCGGCACCCGGACTACGGGTCAGGCCACCTGTTCCTTTCTCAGGTGCGCCTTCCGGGCACCTGCCCGGTCGCGGCGTAAACATACATGCCCGGAACCAACCTGCCAGCGGTTTCAACGGCGTTATATTGAGGTTTGGGCGGGAGACCGGAAGCGAGGCAATGCGGAATGGCCGAGAGATGACCGAATCACCCTGGGAGAAAGGCACGGGCGCGCGGGTGCTCGACTACCTGCACGCGCGCCGTGACCGGATGCGCGACCTGCTGGAGCGGCTGGTCGAACTCGAGTCGCCCTCCATGCTGGCCGCCTCGCAACGACCCGTGCAGGCCCGCCTGCGCGAGGCGCTGGCCGACATCGGGTACCGCTCCCGCATCCTCGCGGGACGGACGACCGGCGGCATCCTTTACGCCTCTCCCTGGGAGCGCCGCCATCCGGCCCCCTACCAGCTCATCCTCGGGCACACGGATACCATCTGGCCTGTGGGTACCCTCGAGGAGATGCCCATGCGGATGGACCGCGGGCGCCTGTACGGACCCGGCACCTTCGACATGAAGGCGGGCCTGGTTCAGGGCGTCTTCGCCGTGGAGGCTCTCAGGCACTGTGTCGGCGACCCCGAGGTCACGCCGGTCTTCATCTACAACTCCGACGAGGAGATCGGCAGCCCGGATTCCAGGGAGCATATCGTGCGGCTCGCGATGCGGGCGGACCGCGCGCTGGTGCTCGAACCGTCCCTGGGCGAGAACGGGAAGCTCAAGACCACCCGAAAGGGGGGTGGGGACTTCACCGTCCACGTTACCGGCGTGGCGGCGCACGCGGGGCTTGAACCGGAGAAGGGGGTGAGCGCGATCCTGGAACTCGCGCACGTAATCCGGAAGCTGCACGCCCTCAACGATCCCGTCCGCGGCGTGAACGTCAACGTGGGGACGGTCGAGGGCGGGATTCGCCCCAACGTGATCGCGCCGGAGGCGAGCGCCGAGGTGGATGTCCGCGTGCCCACCCTGGCCGACGCGCGCAGGGTCGAACGGGCCATCCGCGCCATCGAGGCCACGGCGTCGGGGGCTTCGGTCGAGATCCGGGGGGAGATGGACCGTCCTCCCATGGAGCAAACCCCGGGCAACCGCCGGCTCTGGGACCTGGCGCGGGAGGCCGGGGCACAACTGGGGCTGGAGATGGAGGAGTCGTCCTCCGGCGGGGGATCGGACGGCAACACCACGAGCCTGTACACGCCCACCCTCGATGGTCTGGGCGCGGTGGGAGCGGGCGCGCACGCCAGCCACGAACACGTGGTTCTGGAGCGCATGCCGGAGCGGGCCGCACTGGTGGCCCTGCTGCTTGCGGCGCCCTCGATGCTGCCCTACGGGGCCGAGGCCTGAGGACCGGAGTCGGACGGGTCGTCCCGGCCGCGGGCGCGCAGGTGGCGCAACGCGAGGCCGGCCAGCAGGGCGGCGAGCGCGATCCAGATCAGCCAGCCGATGTCGAGCAGCATTCCCGCGAGTCCAAGCCCGGCGCCCACGCACATCAGCGCGACGCGCGCGTGCAGATAGCGGTCCTCCCGTGGACGTGAGCGGCTCGCAAAGATGAACAGCACGGTCAGTCCCGCTTCTTGCGCTCGAGGAATCTGCGCACCCCTTCCCGGCAGGTGTGCGTCAGGCGGGCGGCAACGTTGATCTGGGCAGCCCGCGCGATGCCATCCTTGAAGCCCACACTGTCGAGGTCGTAGAGCAGCGTCTTGGAAAGGGCGACGGAGGAGGGAGCCCGCCGGGCCAGTTCCTTGGCGTAGGCCATGACCGATTCCTCGAAGTCGTTCGCGGAGATCACCCGGGTCGCGATTCCCCAAGCCAGGGCATCGGCTGCGGAGAAGCGTTCGCCGAGAGTCGCCAACTCGAACACGCGTCCTTCCGGCACCTTGCGCCGGAGCACGGTCATCACCAGGGCGGGCACGAAGCCCAGGTGCACTTCCGGGTAGCCCAATTCCGCATCCTCGCGGACAAGGACGACATCGCAGGCGGTTGCGAGGCCGCATCCGCCGCCGAGAGCCCGGCCGTGAACCGCCGCGACCAGCGGCTTGGTCAGGTCGCGCATCTGGACGAAGAGATCGCCCATTCGCAGCGCGTCGGCATGGATCTTCTCCGGTCCCATGCTGGTGATGCGGTCCATCTCCACCAGGTCTGCGCCGGCGCAGAAGTCGGGTCCGGCCCCCCTCAGAAGCACGACACGCACGGCCGAGTCGCTGCGCGCCTGAACGAGCGCCGCCTTCAGCGCCTGCACCGTGTGCGAGTCGAGCGCGTTGCGTTTGTGCGGGCGGTTGAGGGTCAGCGTCAACACCCGGTTCTCGACTCGGTGCAGCAACCGCTCTTCAGCGCTCATCCGTGCGTGTCCTCCCCATTTGGGTCAGGCGACTGCGGGATCCTGCCCCGCCCCCGCACGCGTCCCGCGACCTCGTCCGGCACTTCCACATCCATGCGCAGCAGCGCAGTCGAAAACACCTTGCCCTGCGCGTCCATCATCAGCGACACGGTTCCCCCGCCGCCGAGCGCCCCGGGCAGCACGAAGTTGAGGGCGTGCAGGTTGGGAAGCTCGTAGCGCACCACCTTCCCTTTGACCATGTCGCCGAAGTGCTCCTGTACCCGTCCGGCGGTCAGCGCCTGGACGAGCAGCGGATAGTGTTCGGGATCATAGGCGACCACACCGATGTTGACCACATCGCCCTTGTCGCCCGAGCGCGCGTGCGCGAGTTCGACCAGTTTGACGGCCGCCATGGTCAGGGCCTCCCGGGGGCTTCGCGCCCGCTTGCTCCGGTCCGGCATGCGAGCGCCCCAGACAAGATTGCAGCCCCGGACGCGGAAGGGAAACGGTCAGCGGTCCTCTGGAGTCCGGGCCGCCATCGCCGTGGGACGAATCCCCCGTTGCATGCCCGGCGAGCGACGATCATGCCTCGCGCGTCTCCACGCGTACGAAGGGCTCCACCGCGTCGCGCGGCACCAACGCGGGCCAGAAGGCGGCGACCTCGCGCACGCGCGGGCGCCCCTCCCCGAAGCCGGTGACGGAGGGCGGGCCGGTCAGCACCAGCGGGGCGACCTCGCGGGTGAAGCGCTCCACCGGGGCGCGCTCGCTGCCGCGCACGGCGACCCGCAACTGCACTTCGGGCAGATCCGGCGGCGGCGGGCCCGCCAGCGGCCCGTGCGTCGAATCCCAACCCACGAGGTCGGTGCGCACCTCGTCGAAGCGGAGCCCCAGCCGGTCCAGGCGGGCCCGCAGGACGCGGGCGGCCGCGCGCGCCTTGGCGGCCGCATCCGGCCAGGCGTACACGAGCGTGCCGACCGCCCGCCACCCGCCCGCGTACACGATGGAAGCCTTGAGCCAGCCGGTGGGCGGGCGCCCACGCGCACCCGTCACCCGCACTCGGTCCTTCCCCGCCCCGCTCAGGTGGACGGTGGTGAAGTCCGCGACCACGTCCGGGGTGGGATAGGCGGCCGGGTCGCCGATCTCGTACACGATCTGCTCGGTGACGGTGGCGGGGCTCACGCGCCCCCCGGACCCGTCGTGCTTGGTGACCACGAAGTCGCCGGAGGGCTCGGCCTCGATGATGGGGAAGCCGACCCGGTCGAGGTCGGGGATGCTCCACCACTCCGGCATGGCGTTCCCGCCGGTGCACTGGGCGCCGCATTCGTTGACGTGCCCCGCCACCACCCCGGCGGCCAGACGGTCGTGGTCGTCCGCCGCCCAGCCGAACTCGTGCAGCAGGGGCGCCAGCGTGAGCGCCGCGTCCACGCAGCGACCCGTAACCACCACGTGGGCGCCCCGCCCCAGCGCCTGAGCGATCGGGAAGGCGCCCAGGTAGACGTTCGCCCCCGTCACCCGCTCGCGGATGCCCGCCAGCGGCTCGCCGGTCTCAATGTTGCGCAACTCGTGGCCGGCGGCGAGCAGCTGGTCCAGCCGGGGCATGAGGTCGTCGCCGGTCACGATCCCCAGCCGCAGGCGGCCGCCCACCCGCGCGCGCCGGGCCGCCCGCGCCACCTCGCCGGCGCATCCTCCGGGATTGACCCCGCCGGCGTTGGCGACCACCCGGATGCCGCGCTCCAGGCACGCCGGCAGGATGCGCTCCATCAGCGAGACGAAGTCGCGCGCGTATCCCGCCTCCGGGTCGCGGGCGCGCTGCTTGTGCAGAATCGACATGGTCACCTCGGCCAGGTAGTCCATGACCAGGTAGTCGATCGGTCCCTCTTCAACCTGCCGTACCGGCGCATCGAGGTCGTCGCCCCAGAATCCGCCGGCGCCCGCGACGCGCACCGTGCGCGCGCCGCCACCTCTCTCCCTCACGACACGCCCGGCGGCAGGTGGAACGCTCCCAGGTGCGGCCCCGGGTTGTTGAGCGCCGCCCGCAGCAGCAGCGCCAGTGCTCCGCGCAGTTCCTCGGGCAGCACGACTTCGTCGACGAAGCCGCGGGCGCCGGCGAAGCGGGCATCCAGCTGACGGTCGTAGTCCTCCCGCACCTCGTCCATGCGCGTGCGCAAGTCCTCGTCCGGCACTTCGCCGCGCTCGCGCAGCTCCTCGAGCTGCCGGCTGAAGAGCGCCATGACCGCGCTCTCGCCCTCCATCACCCCCATCCTCCCCGTCGGAAGGGAAAGGATGAAGTCCGGATCGAAGCCCTGGCCCGCCATCGCGTAGTAGCCCGCCCCGGAGGCGTGGTTGAGGGTCAGCACCAGCTTGGGCACCGTCGCGCTCGCCATCGCCTCCACGAAGTGCGCGCCCGCGCGGATGATGCCCGAGCGCTCCGCCTTCGGCCCCACCATGAAGCCCGACACGTCCTGCACGAAGAGCAGCGGCCTGCGGCGGCGATTCATGGTCTCGATGAAGCCGGCGACCTTTTCCGCGCTTTTCGTATAGACGATGCCTCCGAACCGGGGCGGCCCACCCTCCGCATCGCGCACCATTCCGCGCGCGTTGGCGATGACCGCGATCTGCATCCCGTCGATGGCGCCGGTTCCGCACATCATCTCCGGGGCGTATTCAGGCTGATACTCCACCAGCCCCGGCTCGTCCAGGATGCAGCGCAGCACCCCCGGCATGTCGTAGGGATGCCGGTGATCGTCGGGGAGGAGCTCGTAGAGGTCCTCCGCGGGGCGGGCCGGGCCGATGCGGGCAGACGCGCGCCCGTGCCGCGATCCGGCGGAGCCGGTGGCGTCCGGGCGCAACGCCTGTCCGGACACGGCCCCGGAGCCGTCGCCGCGCGGCAGGGCTTCGATCAGCACGCGGATCTTCTCGATGCAGGCCGGATCGTCCTTCGCGAGGTAATGGGCGACCCCGCTGACCGACGTATGCATGCGCGCGCCCCCCAGTTCCTCCGCCTCGACCGTCTGCCCGATGGCGCCCTTGACGAGGTTGGGACCCCCGAGCCCCATGAAGCTGGTGCCCTCGACCATGACGATCACGTCCGAGAGCGCGGGCAGGTAGGCGCCGCCCGCAATGCAGGGGCCCATGACCGCGGCGATCTGGGGGATGCCCAGGTAGCGGCGCATGAGCGAGTTGTAGTAGAAGATGCGCGCCGCCCCGTACTTCCCGGGGAAGACGCCTCCCTGGTACGGCAGGTTGACCCCCGCCGAGTCCACGAGATAGACGATGGGGATGCGGCAGCGCATGGCGATCTCCTGCGCGCGCAGGATCTTGGCGATGGTCTCGGGCCACCAGGCCCCCGCCTTGACGGTCGCGTCGTTGGCGACCACGACCACCTCGCGCCCATGGATCCGGCCCACGCCGGTGACCACCCCGGCGGCGGGCGCCCGCCCGTCGTAGAGGTCGTGCGCCACCAGCAGGCCGATCTCGACGAAGGTCTCGCCGGGGTCGAGCAGCGCGGCGACCCGTTCGCGGGCCGTCCACTTGCCCCGGGCGTGCTCGCGCTCGATCCGCTTCGTCCCGCCTCCCAGCCGCAGGCGCGCCCGCAGCTCCTCGAGCTCCTCGGCGAGCCGGCGCACCCGGGGGACGGCGGGGTCCCCCGCGGACGGGCGCCCGGCCTTCGCGGTACGAGTCGATCCCGCGCTGCGCGGGCTCACGTGGCTGCCCGCCCCGACGAAGCGAACCAGGTGCGGATGTAGGCGACCGCGTCCCCGGTGCGCGTGCCCGGCCCGAAGAGCCGGCCGATGCCCGCGGAGTGGAGCGCCTCCGCATCCTCGTCCGGGATGATGCCGCCTCCGGTCACCAGAACGTCGCCCAGCCCCGCCTCGTCGAGGAGTGCCTTCACCCGGGGCAGGAGGGTCATGTGGGCGCCCGAGAGAATCGACAGCGCCACCACGTCCGCGTCCTCCTGCAGGGCGGCCTCGACGATGGCCTCCGGCGTCTGATGAAGACCGGTGTAGACCACCTCGAAGCCCGCGTCGCGGAAGGCGCTCACGATGACGCGCGCCCCACGGTCGTGGCCGTCCAGTCCCGGTTTCGCCACCAGGACGCGAATCCTGCGGTGTGTCGTGATCATGACTCCAGGTCCTGGGACAGGATACCTCCTCCGCCGAGCAGGCGTTGAGCCGCTTCGTACACCGTCTCCCGCCCGCCGGCCACCATCCGCGCCGCGTCCGCGAAGCCGCCGCCCCCCGCAACCCGGCCCAGGTGTGCCTCCAGAGCGGCGCGCACTTCCGCCCGGATGCGCGCCTCCGCGCGGGCGATGCGGCGCGCCTCCAGCGCCCCCGATTCCGCGAGGCTGCGGCGGTGGTCCTCTATGGCGTCCGCCAACGCGATGATCCCTTCGCCCGCGGTGGCGACCGCAGTGAGCACGGGGGCGTTCCATCCACGCGCGTTGGCCTCCTCCGCGAGCACGTCGGCGCCGCGGGCCCCGCCACCCCGGCCGCGACCCAGCCCGACCGCATCGCGCAGCCGCCCCACGAGCGCGCGAGCCTCCGGGCGGTCGGCCTTGTTCACCACGAAGATGTCGGCCACCTCGGCAAGCCCGGCCTTCATGGCCTGCACTTCGTCGCCCGATTCGGGCGTGAGCACCACCACCACGGTGTCGGCCGCTTCCGCCACCCCCAGCTCGGTCTGGCCGACCCCCACCGTTTCCAGAAGGATGCGGCCGAATCCGCTCCCCTCCATGAGGTCGATCACGTCGTGCACCGCCTCGGCCAGGCCGCCGCCCGCCCCGCGCGTCGCCATCGAGCGGATGAAGACGCCCCGGTCGAGCCGGAGCGGCGCCATGCGCACGCGGTCTCCCAGCAGCGCGCCCCCTGAGTAGGGCGAAGTGGGATCCACCGCCACGATCGCCACCTCCTCGCGCGCGTCGCGCCAAACCCGGGCGAGCGCCGCCGCCAGGGTCGACTTCCCCGCCCCGGGCGGCCCGGTGATCCCCGTCCGGTGGGCCCGGCGGCCGTGCCCGGTCACCTGTGCCAGCAGTTCGCGGAAGCCCGGGCGGCGGTCCTCCACCACCGAAATGGCCCGCGCCAGCGCCGCCCGCTCACCCGCGCCGCACCCCTCAGCGAGCGAGCGCGCCATCTCGCGCTCCGGGGCTTGCGCCCGGCCCGCTACGGCTGCCATCGACGCGACCCCAGCCCGCGCGCGTGGCGCAACGGGTTGTCAAGCAGGTGCGCGGGGACCACCAGCACGACCAGGAACAGCACCAGCGCGGCAAGCAGCCCGGCGGCCAGCACCCAGACGTTGTCGAGCGAGATGTAGATGATGGCGGAGATGATGGCGGTGGAGGCGGCGAAGATCGACAGCAGCAGCCGTCGGCCCAGCAGCGTGAGGGAGCGTTCGATGCCCTGGATGTCGCGCGGATGTACCCGCACCCGCAGGTTCTCGCGCTCGGCCCGCACCAGCAGCGCGCGCGCGGAACGCACCAGCCCGCTGGTCTCGGACCACACGTCCTTCGCGATGGCGACCGGTTCCCGGCCCGCGGTGCGCAGGATCTCGCCCCGGTGCGCGCCCACCACCCTGCGGAAGACGGCGAAGGAGTCGAAGCGCGCGTCGTAGGCGGCTCCGATGCCCTCGAGCAGCACCAGCGTGCGGAACAGGTAGACGAGCTCGCGCGGGAGCATGAGGGGCCAGGTGTAGAAGGTGTCCAGCACCTCGCGCACGCTCTCCTGAACGCGCCGTCGGCCGGCCTGTCCGTCCTTGCGCGCTCCCTCCACCACCCGCACGATCTCCGCCGCCGCCTCGCGGATCTCCCCGCGCGACACCTCCGGGCCGATCATCCCCAGCCGGTACATGGCGCCGATGGCGCCGTCGATGTCCTCCCGCACCACGGCCATCGAAAGGCCGAGCAGGCTCTGGCGGGTCCAGCGCGGCACCTCGATGACGGCGCCCCAGTCGAGCACCACGAGCGATCCGTCCTCCGCCACCAGCAGGTTCCCCGGATGAGGATCGGCGTGCAGGAAGCCGTCCATCATCATCATGCGCAGGTATACGGAGGACAGCCTTTCCATGAGCAGGCTCGCCGAAGGGCGTCCCCGGCGCACGCGGTCTCCCAGGCGATCGATGCGGATGCCCTCCATGTACTGCATCACCATCACGTGCCGGGTGGTCATGTCGTCGAAGACGCGCGGCGCCCTGACGGCGCGGTCCCGGGCGAAGGCGCGCCGGAAGCGCCGGGTGTTCTCGGCTTCCACCCGCAGATCCATCTCCTCCCGCACCTTCACCGAGAATTCGCGGATCACGTTGGCCAGCGCCCGCATGTGATGGTTGGGAAACAGGACGTTCAGCCAGAAGACGATCCGGAACGCGGTATCCACGTCCAGCGCGACCCGCTGCTCCACGCGCGGACGGAGGACCTTTACCGCCACGTCGCGTCCGTCGAGCCGGGCCCGGTGCACCTGTCCTAGGCTGGCCGCGGCGATGGGTTCGCGGTCGAAGCTCTCGAAGAGGTCCGGGAGCCTCGCGCCGAGCTCTTTCTCGATCACGCCCACGATCGCGTCCGGGGAAGCGGGCGGCACCTGGTCGCGGAGCGTGCCCACGGCGGTGAGATAGGGCTCGGGAAGGATGTCGGCGCGCGAGGCGAACATCTGCCCCAGCTTGATGAAGGCGGGTCCGAGGGCAGCGATGGTCCCGACCAGGCGGGCGGCGCGGCGCTCGTGGTGTCCCGGCCCTCGGCGCGCGGGGCGCCCGACCACGATCCAGCGCCGGCGGTCGCGCAGGAACGCGATCAGGAACGGCAGCAGACGAAGCAGGACCCACGCAAACCGTGCGATGCGCCTCATGGGTGAGTCGTAGCCTCTTCGTCGCGGCGTGAAAGGGACGGGATGCCGTTGGGGTCGCGCTCCCCCGCCACCGCGACGAGGGGACCGGCCCCGGGCGGAATCCCCGAACATGGAGACACCCGGTGCCGCAAAGCTGGCCGCAACCTGCCGGCTTCGTCTACCCCTGAGCGCGCGCGGGGATCAGGCAGCGCATTTCCGCGAAGTCATCGGGTCCCCGGATGTAAGGCACATGGCATCCGATGGATCACGCGCCTCGCCTCGGGTGGACGAGTCCACGGCCACTGCTCATCTTGGTCCCGGCCCGTGCAACCACGCGGACACGGTTCGAGTCCCATGGACGAGCCGACTGCGGGCTGCGTCGGCTTCCAGACGCCGGCACCGACTCGTGGCACCCTGTTGCGGGCGAGCCCGACCGCGTTCTCCCGACCTGCTCACGGAGGTACTTCGAGACCATGAACGACAAGGCCGAACGCATCCGTTTCCGATATCCGACCCGGCTCGCGCTGCGGGGAGTCGGCGCAGCCCTTGCGCTGATCGCCGCCGCGGCCTGTGGCAGCGCGGGCACCGAAGAAGATCGCACCGGCCTCGGTCCGGCACAGGCGGCGCTCGAACACGAGTTCGCCGTGATCCAGACCGTGCGCGAGCTGCCGGACGGTCGGGTGCTGGTGGCGGATCCGCTGGGGCAGACGCTGCTGATGGTCGATATGGAGGCCGGGACCACCGTCACCGTCGGCCAAGTGGGCGAGGGACCCGCGGAATACCGCCAGCCGGACGCGGTTTGGCCGCTGCCGGGCGACAGGTCCCTCCTGGTGGACCTCGGCAACGGGCGCCTGACCGAGATGGGCGCGGACCTGAGCTTCGGCGACACGCGGCCCTACATGCTGGGTGCGTTCCGGATGGGGGCGCCGATCATGCTCGCGATTCCGCAGGGCGTGGACGCGAGCGGAGGCATCTACTTCCAGGGCTTCGGGATGAGCGCGGGGGGAGAGGTGGCCGACTCCTCGCAGGTTCTCCGCTACGACCTGGAGACGGAGGCGGTTGACACGCTGGCGAGCGTCAAGCTGACCGACCGCACCCGCCGCACCTCGGGCGGAGCGGGCAACCAGAACGTGTCGATCTCGCCGATTCCGCTGTCGCCCGCCGACGCGTGGGGCGTGGCGGCGGATGGCCGGGTGGTGACCGCCCGCTCGGTCCCCGGATCCGGGGAGTTCTGGGTGGAGTGGTTCGCGCCTGACGGCGAGGTCACGCGCGGGCCGGCGTACGCGTATTCGCCGGTGGGCATCGGAAGGGCCGAGATGGAGGAGTGGCGCGACGCCCAGGCCGAGACGGGCGGCGGCATGACCATCCAGGCCACCGGGGTCAACGGCGTGATGAACATACGCGCGGGCCGCGGCGGGGCCCCGGGCAACGACGACCTGGACAGCTACCAGTGGCCCGACAGCAAGCCGGCGTTCTTCCAGCGCATCCCCGTCGACCCGGCGGGCCGCGCCTGGGTGCGCCGCCATACCGCGGCGGGCAATGCCCCCGCATACGATCTCTTCGACGGCTCCGGGACGCGCACGGCGACCATTGAACTGCCGATGGAGCGCCGCGTGGTGGCGTTCGGCGAAGGCGTGGTCTACGTGGTGCGCATGGACGAGTTCGACCTGCAATACCTGGAGAGGTACGGGCTGCCGTAGCACCGGGAGCCCCACCGGTCCCGCCCTTGATTAGTCTAGTCTAGCTTGGCTAAGACTAGGCCACCCTCAGGATGGCCGTCCGCGCTAGCGCTCGCACCTGCCCATGTCCTCCCTTGCCGTCCCGGATCCGCTTGAAGCCATCCCTGCCCACATCAACGAGCGGGATGCTCGGGTAGCCGAGTTCCTCGGCGACCAGGACCCCCAGCACCAGGATCGCGTCGGTGGAGCCGAGGACGATGGCGGCCGGGGCGACATCGTTGCGCAGCAGCTCAAGCATGATGGCGCTGGAGGAGCTGGAGCCGATCGCGCGCTCCATGACCAGGATGCGGCCACCCAACGGTTCGCCGTATTGCGGATGCCGGGGGTCGGACACGCGCCCCGTCTCGGGATCCACGCCTCCCCAGAAGCTGAGGGGACGCCGGAGCACAAGCAGCGGGCCCCTGCCCTCGCCCGCGTGCACGGGCGCGCCGCTCAGCTCCACAGGCCCTCGTCGCGGGTGACGCGCCCGGTTGCGGCGGAGCGCACGCAGTCTTCCAGGCTCCCGTAGACCACATCGTAGCCAGTGGTGGCGGGGGTGTAGTGCGCGAACTTGCCGGAGTTCGTCATCAGCACGCTGCCACGGGCGGGCAGGATGGGCGCGACCACGACGCAGGTGTCGGCCACGATCTCGACCCCGGCCTCCTCGAATCGACGCAGGCGTCCGCTGGTTTCCAGCCGCTCGTACTCCGCCCTTCCCGTGCAGACGTAGAAGGGAATCCTGAAGGGCTCGCGGGGAAGCAGCGCCTCGAGAAGCGAGAACTCGTCGCGGGAGAAGTGCGGGCTGCCGAGCGCGACGGCGTCGAGTTGCGCCGTGCCGGTGGTGCTGAGCGCGTCCCGCACCCGCCGCAGTTCGCGCGCGTCGGGCGTGAGGACGGCCTCGGGCGCCCGGCCACCGAGCGCCGCTGCGAGGTTCGGGGCCTCCGGGGTGACGCCCTCCACGTGGAAGAGCCCGACCGCGCCGGATGACGCGGAAGCCGCCCCCATGGCTTTCAGCTGGTCCTCGGTCGCCGTCTCGGGCAGTCCGGTCACGACCGCGACCCGTTCGTCGACGGTGGCGCCGAGCCAGGTGCCCAGCACCGGGTAGAACACGTCGCGCTCCTTGAGCGCCGGGTTGATCGCGCCGGTGTCCACCACGACGGTGGCCCGCCGGTTCTCCTCCAGGTGCAGGCCGGTGCGGGGCGCGCGGCCCGCCAGCGCGCAGCAGATGTCCATGAAGTCGCCATAGCGGTTGGTGCGCGCGCCGAGCACCGAGTTGGCGAAGACCACGGCGTTGCTCTCGCCCCAGGCGACGTCCTGTCCGCCCTCGGGTCGATGTCCCGCCTGGTAGGGCGCGCAGGTCCAGGTGGGGCGGCAGCCCAGGGCCTCGTAGGCCCGCATCTGCCGGAGCGCCATCTCCCGGCGATGGCCGGCGGAGCGCACCCGGCGCGGGTTGAGCAGGTCGAGGGCACCGACGTTCAGCGTGGTGGGCACGGCCACCTTCCCGCCCAGGGCAACGAGCTGCTCGGCGAATTCGACGCCCCCGTCGCCGTGGTAGAGGCAGCCGTCGATGTGGGCGGAGGCCACGGGCACCAGCTCACGCGCCCCGAGGATGCGCGCCATTCGCACCACGATGCGCATCGCCAACTTCGGAGCGGGGCCGCGCTCGCCGTCCAGGACCGCGCGTTCCTCGTTCGAGAGCGTCGGATTCATCGGGTACCGTGGAGCAAGTCGCCGTGGAACACCTCGCCGCCCCGGACCACGGCCCGGCAGGGGTTGGCGCCGATCCAGTAGCTCAGCTCCGAGGGATGGTCCACGTCCCAGAGCGCCAGATCCGCGCACGCGCCCGGCGATACTACGCCCACCTCCCCCTGCAGGCCCAGCACCGGCGCGGCCTGGCGCGTCATCCCGGCGAGCGCTTCCTCGGGCGTCAGGCCGAAGAGGACGCAGGCCATGTTCATCGCGAGCAAAGGCGATGTGACGGGGGACGAACCGGGGTTGAGGTCGGTCGCGACCGCGATCGGCACGCTGTGACGCCGCATTGCATCCACGGGCGGCCGGCGGGACTCGCCCAGAGTGTAATACGCCCCCGGGAGGAGGACCGCGGTGGTCCCGGCGGCAGCCATTGCGCGGCACCCCGCCTCCGTCGCGTACTCCAGGTGGTCGGCCGAGCGGGCGCGGTAGCGGGCGGCGAGTTCGGCCCCCCCGAACGGCGAGAGCTGGTCGGCGTGCAGACGCACCGGGAGCCCGTGGGCCGCCGCCGCATCGAAGACGCGCGCGCACTCCGCCACGGTGAACCCGATGCCCTCGCAGAACGCGTCCACGGCGTGGGCGAGCCGATCGGCGGCCGCGCGGGGAATCATCGTCCCGCACACCAGGTCGAGGTAGGCGTCGCGGCGATCCTGGTATTCGGACGGGAGCGCGTGCGCGGCGAGGAGGGTGCGGGACACGCGTACATCGAGGCGTTCACCCAGGGTGCGGGCGGCCCGCAGCATCCTCAGTTCGGTGTCGACATCCAGCCCGTAACCGGACTTTATCTCAACCGTGGTAACACCATGCGCTGCAAGAGTTTCAAGTCTCCAGGAGGATGCATCGCATAGCTGCTCTTCCGTAGCTGCGCGGGTCGCCGCCACGGTGGAGCGGATGCCGCCGCCGGCCAGCGCGATCTCCTTGTAGCTCATGCCCCGCAGGCGCATCTCGAACTCGTCCGCGCGCGTTCCCGCGAAGACGAGGTGGGTATGGCAGTCGATGAGCCCGGGGGTGAGCCAGCCACCTCGTCCATCCAGGGTGCGGGAGGTGTCCGCAGCCAACTCGCGGGGGGCCCCGCGCGCGGCCCCGACCCAGGTGATCCGCCCACCGGCGACCGCCACCAGGCCATCGCGCACCACGCCGTACGCCTCGCCCGTGTCCGCCATGGTGGCGACGTGAACGTTGCGGATCAGCAGGTCGGGCCCGCCGGGCTCCCTGTTCAGATCATCCTCCCGTCTGCCATTTTGGCAGAACGTTTCGGAATTGATTCCGCTTGCCCCGGTTGAAGTTACACGATTTGGCGGCCCGGGTCCCGCCGATTGACTCCCGCTAACTGGCGGAAGGGTGGATCCGCCGCGCCGCGAGCGCCTTCTTGAGCCGGTCCTCGTCGGGTCTCTGGTAACACTGGAGCACCGTCTGTGCCGTCCTCCAGCCTCCCAGTTCGCAGAGCACCTTCAGCGGCTGGTCCATCAGGTCCGAGGCGAACTTGCGCCTCAGCGAATGCCAGCCCCTGCCGCGCATGCGCTCCAGCCCGGCGAGCGCTTCGGCCTTTTTCCACCAGTCGCGCGCCGCCGCGTGGCTCACGCTCCCCGCGGAGTCCCTGCGCGCGGGCAGCACGGGAGCGTCGCCGTTCCCGGGGTTCGCCTTCCGCGCCTCTTCCAGCACTCTTAGCGCCTCGTCGGTCACGGGTGTCCGATGCTCGAACCCTGTCTTATCGTGCTCCGCACGCCACCAAATCACCCCGGCTCCCGTGTCGATGTCGCACCACCTCAGGTGGCGGATTGCGCCGATTCGGTGGCCCGTTTCGTGCGCGAGCACGAGCGCCACGCGAAAGCGCCAATCGATCTGGGCGGACACCCGGAGCAGCGCCTCGTACTCCGCTTGAGAGAGAATCACCCGGGTTGGGTTCTTCTCCCTGGGCACCCTCAAGCCCTTCAGAGGGTTGGAGTCGAGGAGAAGCCTTCCCGCCTCGTTCCGCGACCGTGCGGCCCAGTTGAGGACCGCGAGCAGGAACCGCAGGTCTCGTTCGACCGTCCTGTTGGAAACGGGTCTCCCGCTCGGTCCGACCCTGCCCGCCCGCCTCGCCCGGATGAACCGGTCCCAGTCGCGCTGGGAAAGCGTTGCGGGCTTCCGGTCCTTCCCGAAGAACCGGAGGAACATCGCCAATGCACCCCGGTCGTATTGCCGGGAGCACTCGCCCTTGGTGGGCGTGACCTCCTCACCGTAGATGTCAAAGAGCTTCTCCAGCGTGAGCGGCTCGGGCTCGGCTTCCGCCTTGCCCCCGATCTCGGGTCCGGCGAACCCGGCGGCGAATTCGTCCGCCTGCCGTTTCGCCCTCGCCCAGTCGCGGTGTCCGAGCGACCGGGTGAGCCTTCGCCCGTTCTCGCGCCACTCAATCTGGAAGTTGCCGGTCTTCGGGTCCGGGAAGATCCGGACCCTGTTCCGGCCCCACTCGCCGGCGCCGTAGCTCCGGCGGCATTTTCTCGTGCGTGCCATCGTTCGATTCCTCTCGTTCGATGGACTGCACGATCTG